>JBEVMD010000448.1:0-31216 GCA_040508835.1 Duganella sp.
GGTCTCCGCTGCCGGCACGGCGCTGATCGGCACCGCATGGTCGTCAGCGTGGATCAGTGCTGCGCCATCTTGCCCAGGGCGATTTTCAGGATGTTGCTGTCGAGCGTATTGAAAATGCCTGGATGCCGGGCGAACAGGGTGGCCACGCGTTCGATGATGCCCACGTTATGCTGTTCGGCCACGGCGGCAATCTCCGCCACCTGCGGCGGCGCGATGTCGGCGACCTGTTCGGGCGTCAGGCTCGGGTGGCCGTTTTGCGTGAACAAATCGCCGATGCTGCCCGACAGCGCGGTCAGCATGGCGGGGCTGACATTGTCGAGCAGCAGGTTAAGCAGTTCGGTGCGCAGGTTGCTGTCGCTATGGAAAAACAACTGGCTGACCATCTGCGCAAAGGGCGGCGTGTCGCCATCGCGCAGCGCGGCCGATATCCCCTGGGCAATCGCCGCCTGCGACTGTTCGCCCACGATGTGCTTGAAGGCCTGCTGCACGCCGTCCGGATCGGTGGCGGTGACGTGGCCTGCGTGCTGCTGCAATAAACTTCCCAGATCGAATCCCATGACGGCTCCCGTAGGCAAAAACTGCAGGGTAGCGTGGCGGCGCAGCGCGGTCTGTTCGGGGGCTAACCATGGCTGCGCCGGGGGTATGTGTTGACGGGCACACTGGCATGACTTGGCCTGTCGAGCCATCGCCGCCCCGGTTGTGGCAGCATATGGCTTCCGGCCTTTTTGATGGCCGCTTGACAGGAGACCGTATTGGAACCGCACCTGACCACCCTGCTTGCCGAACTGGCGGCGTTCGGCGACCGGCACGACAGCGACGACGCCAATCGCGCCACCCGCATGCTCAACATCACGCCGGACACGGGCGACTTTCTTGCCGTGCTGGTCAAGGCGATGGGCGCGCGCCGCATCCTCGAGGTGGGCACCTCGAACGGTTACTCGACGCTGTGGCTGGCCGATGCCACGGGCAGCGCCGGCGCCGTGACCACCATCGAACGCGCGCCGGAGAAGATCGCCCTGGCGCACGCCAATTTTGCGCGCGCCGGGCTGGAAGCCCGCATCGACCAGCGCGCCGGGGATGCCGGCGACATCTTGCGCGAGCTGGACGATGGCGCTTACGATTTGCTGTTCCTCGATTCGCTGCGCAGCGCTTACCTCGCGTGGTGGCCCCACCTGAAACGGGTGCTGCGGCCGGGCGGCTTGCTGGTGGTCGATAATGCCACCTCGCACCCGCAGGAGATGGCGGACTTTACTGCCGCCGTGCGCGCCGACAGCGGTTTTACGACCAGCCTGGTGCCGGTGGGGAAAGGCGAATTCCTAGCAGTCAAGGCCTGAGCGCCCAAGCTGGAGCGCCCAATAAAAAAACCGCCGTCATAGCCGATGGGCGGGTTTTTGTTTGTTACTGCTGCGCTTGCTTACAACCTGTTGGTGCCGGGCCGGAATCGACATTTCAACCGCGCCCGCCGTTATTGGGTCCCTATCAGATACCGTCAACCGTACCGCCAAAAATACCGTCAGCTTCTGTTCTGATACGGGCAAGGTTCCTTACCCCGGCAGGCGGCGCAGCGGCTGGAGAGGGCAGGGCAGAGCACGGAGTTCAGCCACTACCTGCTGGCGACACTGGTTGGCCTAGTCACGGGGCTGCAGCGCATTGTTGCTCTGGCTGAGACCAGCACCGGTGATCAACAACGTGCTGGACGCCGGGGAAGTGGCGGCGCTGCTCAAGCCAGAGGCCGCACGGCCGAAGCCGCACAACGACAAATGACCGCGATGGACGTGGAGCGCTGCGTGATCACGCTGCGCCACGCCAAATCTGGAAAGCAGGAGGCGCGGCGCTGGGACAAGGACAATGCCATGCGGGGCATGGCGTGGCTCAAGCGCATGAATGCGCGCGGATACGATGTAATGATACGGCCGGACGGCGACCACGGGCTGGTGCTGTGAAGGGTTTGAGCAAATCGAACCTGGAAACGCTGAAAAAACGCGGCTTCGGGCCGGCGGCCGTGGTGGATGCCGGGGGCGGCAGCTACCAGGCATGGGTGAGGCTTTCCGAGAAGCCGTTGTCGGAGCGTCTCAGGGAGGTCGCTGACAGTGATTTATACAAGGGCATCGGACTCTCCGCCGGGATGGCGGTTGGCCTGTCGGACGGTCGTCTTGCTGGTTTCACCAATCGGTCAATGCGGACCGACAGCGGTACGCATCCATATGCATTGCTGCTTGAGAGCGCGGGCAAGCGGGCGGTGGCCGCGGCTGCGTATCTGGAATATTTGCAGGCGGGGCGGTTAATCGAGAAAATGGCTGGGATGAACAGACAACATCCTCGCAGTCGAGAACCGTCGAGATGATTCAAGGACCGGTAACGCCCCAAAGCGGCCAGTCACCGGCGTCCGCCACCGCTCCATCTCGGCCCTCGCATCAATGCTGAGAATCGCTCCAACTGTCAGTCAGATAAGCCACGAAATGTCAGGGAACCTCAAAAAACAGAAGGACTGACACAGCGTCCATGACCCCGTCCTCCCTTGATCAATGCACACTGCGTGACGCCTTGCTAAACATTAGCCTGTTGAACAGCCGACAGGAAATAATCAGCCTCTCCAGGCGGAAATTCACGAAACAACTTGGGAGTCACGTCAATCAGCACACCCTTCAAATATAAAATCATCTTATGCTCGGAGTCCGCCTCTATAACATCGTAATCAGGAAGATCAATGTCGCACTCAATCATGCAATTATAATGAACCTTCCCACCCCCTATTAACTTCATATCGTAATTTCTCCGAACACGCAGCTTGCACACTCTAAATCCAGCCTGAATGCTACTTATCGAATGGAATGACAGGTATATTGCATCGATCTCCTCAAACCCGGATTGATTCAAAATTCCATTTAAAGAGGCATCAAGCGTCTTGGCGCATTCTTTCAGCAGCCCGCCAGGTCCCTGGGTATGCACATATATTCCAAATTCCATTTTCTATCTCTTTGTATTATTTCCATGGGGAAGCTGCCCATTGAACGGTGCGTAGCCTCTGAGCCTTAGTGCTTCAAAGAGTTTTGCAGTCGCTCGTGTCCAAACCTGCTGTATCACAAAACCCAACTTCGATCCTAGAAATTTTGCGTTCAGCGATAACGCGGCCATCGCCGTATTGATGGCGGCGCTGCCGTGATAAACCCGTGTATAGAAGATAGCACGCGGTCCGGTGTATCAGTTTACAACTGCGGCTGAGAACTGCATAAGGCCAAAATCGGTCAAATTCCGCCTAAATAGGCAGCAAGCAGACCATCTGAGCTTTCAATTCCGAGTACGTCCATTATCGACTCCAGCTCGGAACCGAAGTGTTCACGCGCTTCTGTATCCTCGTTCTCAACCAAGACTAACGACTGCTGAAATTCGGCAAGAACCCAAAGCTTCGTAGAGTTGGCTTGAACTCCATCTATCAATCGAAGAAGTAAATCATTGAGAATCGTTGACAAACGTTCTTTCTCCTCCGCTGTGTTTTCGCCAGGAAGCGAGCCAAATTTTTCTACAGCTTTAAGAATGTGTAACTTCACCACTGTCGAGTCATCAACCTCGATTGGCTCATCAATAACTTCTGATAGAGAGTAATAGTTCATACAATAGTTCCATTTTGGTGTTGGTGAGCGGCTGCTTATGGCCGCTAGCTGTCTGATTCACGCTTAGCTTAGTTTGTCATTAATTTTGCAATATCCTGCTGACTTCCCCAACGCAAGATAATCTGGTTTTCAAGCATACGCTTTTTGATTTTTGATAGTAATTCCAAGACATCGTCAGGGGGTGGGCTTGCATAAATAACCATGACACTGAAATTTTTTCCGCTGGTGTTAGGTCGTTGTTTAGCCAACTCTCCGGTGCGGATGACAGCTTCGTAAAATTCCAATTTTTTTTCTAACAAATTGCGGGATTCGTCATTCCATGTGCGCATCTGGTGGAGCAATAACACAGCATCAGAAGAGTTTGGCTTGGTAGCAATCAAGTCAATTACCGTCGTATCACCTACCTCTGCAATTGCGTTCGCCGACAGCAGTAGCGTCGCAGAAACTAGTATCGAAATAAGTTTTTTCACAGCAACCTTTCATAGTTTAACCTCACAAACACAAACGGCTGCTCCTGGCCGTTCGCGGCCGCTCGGGCTAGCATAGCATGTTGACGTTGCGAAACATCACGGCCTGAGCAGACACGCCGTTCTCGCCCCAGGCTGTGTGAAAACTCCAAATCTCAGAATATTCGTGGGTAGGGTTACCATTCCCAACACCGAGAAAACGGCGTAGCGCGCGTTTTGAGAGGCCGTTTCTTGAAGGCTCCGAATTTTTCTGCGTTTTCACACAGTCTCGCCCCATTGCAGACGCTAACCAAGCAACAAGTCAAAGGCTGGATCCGCATCCTCTCACTCGGCTCCCGCATCCCTAATGGCATCTTGCGCTGTAAAGTACATGTCACCGTTGTGGTACTCGCGTTGAATCCTGTAAGTGAACCTTCCTGGGCCTAGCGGCGTCTCGCCGAGGTAGTCGTCTGGGACCATTTCGAATTTCTTTCCTGCTACCTCTAAACGGAAGGCTGCGTATCGATACGCTGGTTTTGGAGCTTGGTAGCTACTCACACTATCGACCGGGACGTTGCCGAAGAACATGCCATTGATGCTGACGCGTTGAAGCGGAAGGCCAGTCCCGTTAGCGACTCTAACCATCGATGCTTCGATAGGCGTCTCGATCGGCGTCTCGATACGATATGCGCCGAAAATAGCAGCGCTCAGAGCGATAAGAATCATTGCCGAGACAACGATGAAAAATGTACTCCACGGTCCAATGCCAGCTTGCTCCGCCTCTGATTCCATTCTCACTTTCTCCTAGCTCAAAGATTTGCGTCGACGTCCGTTTTTGGCCGTTAGCCGAACGATTCGATAATTACTGCAATATGTCGGCCAGCATCGTCGCGACGTTTTTTTGCTCGTATTCGTGCGGTCAGACCTACCCAACCTTGGATGTCAGGATCAGCGCCATGCGCCATCAGCAACTCAACAATTTCAGGATATTCTCCTTGAACGGCGAGGCTCAAAGGCGTTTCTCCAATCAACTCCTCTTCATGCCGATTTACGTTAGCACCAAGTTCTAAGAGAAGCTGCGCCGCTTGATAACTGTCACCCTCAACGGCATAGTGCAATGGGGCACGGCTCAAGTCATCAAATGCGTCAATATCAAAGCACTCACTGGCAGCAAGCATCTCCTCTACGATAGAAAGACTGTCCTCCGAAAAATCCAAACCGCCATTCGACCGATCATGAAAGGTCGCTACAGCGCGCTCGGCTGTAGACACTATGTCCTCAAGGACTGTACTCACAATGTTTCCATATTTTCAAAATTGTTGGAACGGTCTATGTCACTTTTTGGCCGGTGGGAGCCATAGCGCGTAAGATAGCAGACGGTTTACTACGCGGCCGCTCGAGCTTTAAACTTCCGCTTTTGGTTACAAAAAACAAAAATAAATCCGAATATCAAGCCGAAGACTATCGACACTGCCCAGTTGATGTGATTTCCAGAGGAAATAGAGGAAATGTAGCCTCCAGTCAAAGAGCCAAGCGTACTCAAAAGAAGTGGAAACAGAAATTTTTTCGTAACGACTTTCTTAATAATATCTGCTTCTGACCGATATCCGTCAGGCCACGAGGATATCATCTAGCATTCGAAAAATATGCACAAAATGTCACTCGATCTTGTCGCTTACGATTGCTACATGAGATGGCCCGTTTTTAGACCGAAGCTGTCTCGCGAGCGACTCGCTCGAGGTAATCCGCCCAACGCTGCATCATCAGCTTCCGCGCCGGAAGATGCGCCGTGCGGTTATACGCCCGACCATTGGGATCACTGACCGCATGGGCAAGTTGATACTCGATGAGATCCACTCGCTCCTCCAGCACCTCGTCGAGGATGGTGCGCGCCATTGCCCGGAATCCGTGCGCCGTCATCTCTTCCTGGGAGTAACCCAGGTTGCGCAGCGCTGCATTCTCAGTGTTTTCGCTCATGCATCGATCATCGGTACGTATGCTGGGCAGCACGTAGCGTGCATGACCCGTCATCGGCTCCAGCCTGCCCAGGATTTCAAGTGCCTGCGTGGAAAGCGGGACGATATGCTCGACCTTCATTGTCGTTTTCGAAGCCGGGATGCGCCACTCGGCCTTGTCGAAGTCGATTTCATGCCATTCGGCAGCGCGTAGCTCACCCGGCCGCACGAACAGGAGCGCGGAGAGCGTGAGTGCGGCGACTGTATAAGGATGACCTTGGTAGCCGTCAATTGCCCGCATCAACTCGGCAACGCGCTTCGGATCGGTAATCGCCGCATAGTTGGTTTTCTGCGGCGTCGCCAACGCGCCCTTGAGGTCTGCACTGACATCGCGCTCCACCATGCCGCTGGCGACGGCGAATCGGAGGATCTGCCCGCATATCTGGCGCACCCGGTGCGCCGATTCGAGTGCGCCGCGTGCTTCGATGCGCTGAACGGTAACCAAGACGTCGCGTGGCCTGATGGTGGACACTGGCAACGGGCCGAGGTAGGGAAGAAGATCCTTGTTGATCCATCCTGTCACTTTTTCCTGCGTGGTGGCCGCACGTTCATTTTCGGTCTTGCTCAGTCAGGCGAGCGCGACAGCAGAAAATGTCTGCTTTGCAACCTCGCTGCGCCGTAATTTGTCCTCGCGGCGCCAGTCCCGGATCGATGCCATCGGCAAGCTGGGCTCTGGCATAGCCGCGTTTGGCGCGTGCCTTGGCGAGTGTTGTATCGTGAAATATACCGTCAAAAAATCAAAGTGACTGCGATTCAGTGTGAGATGGGCAGAGCCATAAAAAAACCCGCCGTCATAGCAGATGGGCGGGTTTTTGTTTGTTACTGCTGCGCTTGCTTACAACCTGTTGGTGCCCCGGGCCGGAATCGAACCGGCACGCCTTGCGGCGGCGGATTTTGAGTCCGCTGCGTCTACCAATTCCACCACCGAGGCAGGTGTGCATGCAATGCGAGCCGTATTATCACTGATTTGCACCCCAGCTGCAAGTCTCGTGCCGGGAAATCTGCAGTTTATGCCAGCGCTACCAGCACCGGTGGCGGGCGCAGCCGTTGTTGCTGCTCTGCCAGCAGGTCGAAGATGGCGTCCTTGGACAGCACGTACTGGTCCATCAGCACCACCTTGAGCTCGGCGATCTGCTCGCGGTAGTCGGCAATTGCCTGCAAGGTATAGGTATAAAGCTCGTCCGACTTGGCTTGCACCTGGTCGAGGTCGGTGTCCTTGTGCTTGAACTGGGTGTAGTCCAGCTTGGACCGCGAGTACATCGACAGCTGGTTGACCATCATGTCCAGCATCGACGTCGCCTTCTGGATATCGTTCTGGCTACCCACCGAAATGCCGCGCGCGCCGTAGAACAGTTCTTCCGCCGCCACGCCGCCATATAGCTGGATTACGTCGCGTTCCAGTTCTTCCAGCGTGCGCAGCGCCACGTCGTCCGACGCCGACAGCACGTAGCCGAGCGCGCCCAGCTTGGAGACCGACTCGGTGCTGATCTTGAGGAACGGCGAGCGCTCCTTCACCTCGTCGAGCGACATGCCTTCGCGCAGCCACGGGTCGATCTGCATGAAGAAGTGACCGAGCTCGTGCAGCGCCACGCGTTCGCGCTGGCGGGTTTTTTCGGCCGTGGTGGCGCGGTCGGTCAGGCCAATCGTGGCGCGCTCGAAGGCGCGGAACATCAGGTCGGTGTCGATGATCTTGTGTTCCTGGATCGCGATCATGCTGGCGCGTTCCACCACCGTCTGCAGCAGCGCGGGGCTGAGGTTGGCGGTGATCTCGGCCACATGGTCGAGCTTGAGATTGTCCCAGTCGACGCAACCGTCGGCCTTGCGCGCCAGGAACGAGCGCAGCAGTTCGCTGCGTTCGTTCTTGTTAGGCAGGCGGAAATTGATTTTCACGGAGAAGCGGCGCAGCATCGCTTCGTCCATCTTGGTCGAGGCGTCGTCGAAGTTGGAGGCGACCACCCAGATGACGCCGGCGCCCTTGTCGCTGCGCACGCCGTCCAGCAGGCCCAGCAGGGTGTTGGCGGTGTCGTCTTCCCATTTCTTTTCGCCGCGGCCACGGGGCATGAACAGGCCCTGCGCTTCGTCGAGGAAGATGATGCAGTTGCCGCGTGCGCAAGCCTTGCGGTACAGCGCATGCAGCGCCTTGGAGCCGCCGCCGATGTAGCCCGATTCCAGCGCCGAACCGGACGCCTGGATCAGCGGAATGTCGAGCCGCTTGGCCAGGTAGCCGGCCAGCTTGGTTTTGCCGGTACCGGCGGGGCCGGTGAGCATCACATTAAATGGCTTGTCGATGTCGTGTTCGCGGTAGATGGCGCGGTTGCGGATCATGTCTTCCAGGTGCAGCACTTCCTGCTTGATGTCTTCCATGCCGATCAGGTCGTCCATGCTGCCGGTCAGCTGATCCGGGTTGAGCACGGTGGCATTCACGCCCGAGCCGGGCAGACCGTGGCGCAGCAGGAACAGCACCAGGCACACCAGCAGGATGTCGATCGCGTGGCGCTTGACGAAGCCGCCGGCGCGCGCCAGGGCGCTGTCGTCCTCGTCCACCAGCACGGCCTTGTGCGAGGCCAGGTAGTCTTCGCGGGCGATGGCATACGGGATGTTATTGCGCAGCAGGACTTCGCGTTCCAGGCTCAGGTGCGAGGTGCTGGGCACTTTCACCACGCGCAGCAGCGGGTCGCCCTTGAGCTTGATGATGTAGCGTGGCGCTTCCGACAGCGGCGCGGCAATCATCAGGTATTCCAGCTTGTCGCGCTGGGTGGCCAGCGTGGTGATCAGCGAAATGTCCTGGGTGCGCAGCAGGGGGCTGGTGTCCTGCGGCACTTCCTTGCGCCAGCCGACGATGACGGCAATGCCGATGGCAATCAGGACCAGGGCCGCGCGGACGTAATTGTTGCGTAAGGCAGTTTGAAGTTTGTGCAATGTAAACATATGGGCGCTATCCAGGTGTGGGCAGCTGGTGTCGGGCTGGGCGCGGGAGTGGGGCGCATCGGCCGAGGCCGCCAAAAGCCGGCGCGCAGTATGGCGGCCGGGTGATATTTCCGGACAGATATTGCAAAACATTCATGCCGTACGGCAACTCGTCCTGAATGGAACTATAGCTCGCCTGCCGCACTTTGTGTCATGACGGGCGATAAAAAACTGTGCGATGCAACAGATTTTCGGCCGATTGTGGTCGGGCTGGCAAGCATATCGACGCGACAGAATGTCGTTCGCGCAAGCGATGGGACGCGCCGCCATTCGTCGCGCAATTTTGCAGTTGATGCCGGCCGATTGGCCGCTCGTCGCAAACGCGGGATTTCACGCGCCGGTCTTGCTAAGGTGCTTACATCAGCCGCTGGAAAACAGAACCGCAGCGGTGATTCCCGAGCTGTTTTATCGAACCCCTACTGACGGAGCACACCATGAAAACCACCCTGATCGCACTTGCCGCCGCCCTCGTATTGTCCGCCCTTCCTGCCGCCCATGCACAAGACGCGACGCCGCAAATCAAGGTCGGCGCACCGCAAGCCCACGCCGGTTACGTGGTCACGCCGGGCCAGTTTGCCGATTTCGCCAATACCTACCGCCTCGCTAACGGACAGAAAGTCGTGTTCAGCCAGTTCGGCAACCGTTACTACGCGCAAGTGGACCACGGCAAGCGGGTGCGCATCCAGGCCTTGTCCGAAAACGAGTTCGTCACCGCCCAGGGCACGCAGATCGTCTTCCGCGACTATGGCGATGAAGTGGGTATCAGCAATTTCGACAAGCTGCCCATGGCGCAGGCGCTGCCTGGCAATACCTGGGTGGTCGCGCGCCGTTGATGCAGGGCGTCGGCGCCGGTCTGATCCGGCCCGACCGCCGCCCGCACCCCTCTTCAGTCAGCCCGCCGATACAGGCGGAAGCGCTCGTCACGATCGGCCGGACGCCGGCCTTCCCACAACAATACCCACTGCTTGCCCCGGTGGTGCGGCGCGATCTCGCGGTTGTCGCTGGCCTTCTTGCTGTCTTGCAGCAGCAGCAGGCTGCAGCGGCCGCCCTCGACGCCCGTGAACGGCAGCTGCGCATAAAACGCGAACGATGCACGCTGGGCGGGGCCCACGTTGGTTTCGATGCAATCGGCGTTCGGCGGCAGCTTTTGCGCGATCTGGCGCGCCACGCCGGCGTAGCTCTTACTGTAGTTGAGGTCGGGCAGGAACAGCGTCATCAGCAGGATCCAGATCAGGATCAGGCCGCCGGACGACAGCACCACGGCGCGCCACAGCACGGCCGGACGGCGCGCCACGCGCCAGTGCACCAGCGCAAACCAGCCGGCCGTGGCCAGCGCGGCAACCGGGAAGGCAACCGGGCCCACGTCCGGCGTAAAGCCCGGCACCAGCTTCAAGGCGTTCTTGGCGGCTTGCGCCGGCCAGCCGGTCAGCTTGGCAAACCAGAATACCCAGATCACAGCCGCGCACAGCGTGAGCGCCATCACCGAGAACCAGTCGATGGCGTTGATGGCGCCGCGCTTCATGGTCAACAGGCCGAACGCGGCCATCACGGCCAGCGGCGGCAGCAGGATCAGCAGCTGGCCTTGTTCCGGGCTCGACGAACACAGGGCCAGGATGGCGCTGATGGTGACAAACGCCAGCGGCACCACGATGTGCAGCGCCAGGTGCTGGCGACGCCAGGCCCAGACCGCCCAGCCGGCAAACGGCCAGGCCGGCCAGAAGAACCAGACCCCCACGCGGAAGAAGAATTTCAGCGCCACGACCGTCGGCAGGGCGAACTGCGCCAGGTGCAGCGCGCTCCATTGCTGCAGCGGCTGCTGATGATACGGTTGCAGCAATTGTGCCGGCAGCAGCCAGACGCCGGTGACGGCAGCGGCCACGACCAAGGCCAGGCCCAAATCGCGCAGGGCGCGGCCCACCGGTTGCTCGAGCAGGCGGGTGCAGGCAAACACGGCCAGCATCAGCGATACCGGCGTGACCCAGCCGTGGGTCAGCGTCAGCAGGCCGATGGCCAGGCCGCTCAGGGCGGCATTGCGCAGCGACGGCGCTTCCACGTAGCGCACCGTGCGGTAGAGCATGAAGGCGGTCAGCGACACGCGCAGCGCATCCGGCGTGGTTTCGTGGCTGTGCACCAGCAGGCCCAGGCAGCCGAGATAGATCAGGACGGCGGCATCGGCCAGGGTGCGGCCGAAATCGTCGGGCTCGGGCTGGCCGCCAAAGGCCAGGCGCAGCGGTTGCGCATCCTGGCGCCGGCCCAGGTTGAAGGTGGCGTACCACAGCGACAGCACGCCGAACAGGAAGATGGCCACCGTGCCCACGCGGGCGGCCAGCACGTCACCGAGCAGCCAGCCGAACAGCTTGATGCCGAGCGCGCCGATCCAGAACGCCAGCGGGCCTTCGTCGGGAATGGCCAGGCCGGCAATATTGGGCAGCAGCCAGTCTTGCCAGCTGCCATGCGCCATGGTCCACATGATGCCGAAGCTGGCGGCGTCGTCGTTCTTCCACGGTTCGCGGCCGATCAGGCCGGGCAGGATGTAGAGCAGGCCCAGGGCAAACAGGGCCAGGCGTGGTAGCGCCAGGGTTGCGGCGGCGGGAAGACGGACTGGCTTCATCGATCAGATTGCAAATTAAGGTAGACGGGAGTATGAAGGAAAACGCGGCGGCCAGCAGGGACCGACAAACAAAAAAAGCAGCCAGAGGCTGCTTTTTTTAGCGAAGCGGCAAAAATTAACCGGCTGCGACGGCGGTTTTCGAACCGACGGTACCGAATTTCTGACGGAACTTCTCGACGCGGCCAGCGGTGTCGACGATTTTGTGCTTGCCGGTATAGAACGGGTGCGATTCAGCCGACACCTCGATTTTCACCAGTGGGTAGTCTTTACCGTCGTGGTTGATGGTTTCGCGGGTGGCGATGGTCGAACGGGTCACGAATTTGAAATCGCACGACAGGTCGTGGAAAACAACTTCGCGGTAATTTGGATGGGTATCTGCTTTCATTTGAAGCCTCGGTGAGTTCGGTAGCCAAACAGCACTTCGTCGGTCTGTGTTACTTCTTGACCCGATTGCTGATCACTTGCCGGTGGTTAAAAATAGTGCAACCGTGGATTATACACAGGTTGCGGGGTGGTGCCAATTGTTGGCTGCGGACGCCAGATGGGATCCCCGCCTGCGCGGGGTGACGGACTGGAGCCCGGGTGGCGGTGTTAGCCGCCGCGGCGCATCATGTCGAAGAACTCGGTGTTGTTCTTCGTGGCGCGCATTTTGTCGAGGATGAACTCCATCGCTTCGATCTCGTCCATCGAGTACAGCAGCTTGCGCAGGATCCAGATCTTTTGCAGCTGGTCCGGCTTGATCAAGAGTTCTTCGCGGCGGGTGCCTGATTTGTTCAGGTTGATTGCCGGGTACACGCGTTTCTCGGCCAGGCGGCGCTCCAGGTGCACCTCCATGTTGCCGGTACCCTTGAATTCTTCGTAGATCACGTCGTCCATGCGCGAACCGGTTTCGATCAGCGCGGTGGCGATGATGGTCAGCGAACCGCCTTCTTCGATGTTACGGGCAGCGCCGAAGAAACGTTTCGGGCGTTGCAGCGCGTTGGCGTCCACACCACCGGTCAGCACCTTGCCCGAGGCCGGGATCACGGTGTTGTAGGCGCGGGCCAGGCGGGTGATCGAGTCCAGCAGGATCACCACGTCTTTTTTCATTTCGACCAGGCGCTTGGCTTTTTCCAGCACCATCTCGGCTACCTGCACGTGGCGCGTGGCCGGTTCGTCGAAGGTGGAGGCGACGACTTCGCCGCGCACCGAGCGTTGCATCTCGGTCACTTCTTCCGGACGCTCGTCGATCAGCAGCACGATCAGCGTCACATCCGGGTGGTTCGAGGTGATCGCGTGGGCGATGTGCTGCAGCATCACGGATTTACCGGACTTGGGCGACGCCACCAGCAGGCCGCGCTGGCCCTTGCCGATCGGCGAAATCAGGTCGACGATACGGCCGGTGATGTTTTCGGTGCCGTTGATGTCGCGTTCGAGGCGCAGCGGCTCGTTCGGGTGCAGCGGCGTCAGGTTCTCGAACAATATGCGGTGTTTCGAGGCTTCCGGCGATTCGCCGTTGACCTTGTCTACCTTGACCAGCGCAAAATAACGCTCGCCGTCTTTCGGGGTGCGCACTTCGCCCTCGATCGAGTCGCCCGTGTGCAGATTGAAACGGCGGATCTGCGAAGGGGAGATATAGATATCGTCGGTGGACGCCATGTAGCTGGCGTCGGGCGAGCGCAGGAAGGCGATGCCGTCCGGCAGCACTTCGAGGGCGCCGTCGCCGAAAATCTGCTCGCCGGATTTGGCGCGCTTTTTCAGGATCGCGAACATCAGTTCCTGCTTGCGCAGGCGGGCCGCGTTGTCGATATCAAGACCGATGGCCATCTCCAGCAACGCCGAGACGTGTAAGGCCTTTAATTCAGATAGATGCATATGTGTTGAGTGTCCCGTGACGGGAAAGTAAAGGTAGGGGAGGGAACTGCGTGGTGTTGTCTGTTTATTTATAAAACGGGCTGCGGTCTGGCCGCGCGGCGTTTTCCGGATCTGTGACGATCAATCCTGCGGGCGCAGAATTGATCGCCTGTCCGCAATACTATCTTACTTAGATATTGCTGTCGATGAAACTGGTCAACTGACCCTTGGCCATCGCGCCAACTTTTTGCGCCGCCGGTACACCGTTCTTGAACAGGATCAGGGTCGGGATGCCGCGGATGCCGAACTTGGCAGGCACTGCCTGGTTCGAATCGACGTCCATCTTGGCGATGGTGATCTTGCCGCCGTATTCCTTGGCCACTTCTTCCAGGATGGGGGCGATGCTCTTGCAAGGACCGCACCATTCGGCCCAGAAATCGACCAGTACCGGACGGTCGGATTTCAGCACGTCGGCATCAAAAGAAGTATCGGTGATGTGTTTGATATTTTCGCTCATATTTTCCTCAGTCGAGGTGTGGGATCAATAACGCCTGGCCAGCGTTGCCGGTGTAGCCAATACAGACATGACATGGCGGCCAATTGCGCGAATTCAATGTCTATAAAGGGGGAGGCAACAAAGGTCGGCAGGCGGGAATGGCTCAAATCATAACCCATTTTTTAAAAATGTGTGGCGGATTGTATTGATGCTTTAGATTAGTTATCAAGCCGGCCAAACCCCGTCACCTCTTCGACCAATACGCGTGCCTTGCCATGCGGGGTCAGTTTTCGTCGGCAAACGTGGTGTTGTTCATGATCTGTTCCGTGATCTGTTCCAGCAGCGGCCACAGGCGGGCCAGCGTGGCGCGGGCCGTGGCCAGGTTGGCGGCGTCGTCGGCGCCGGCCGGCAGCAGCTCCAGGCCGGACAGGATGTCGCCCATGCCCAGCGCCCCCACCGTGCGCGCCGGCGACTTCAGGCGGTGGCTCAGTTCGCGCACGGTCGCCAGGTCGCCGCGCTTGAGCGCGACATCCATTGCCGTCAGGCCGTCCTGGGCGTTGGTCAGGAATTTGAACGCGAACTTGCGCACCTTTTGCGGGTGATAGCCGAGCAGCTTGGCCAGGATCGCCAGGTCGATCACGGCCGGATCGCCCGCGATGGTGGGAGTGAAGGCGGCGCGCGCGGCCGGGCGCTGGCGCTCTGCCGGCGGCGGGTGCTGTCCAGGTTCCCGGCGCCGGTCCTGGGCCTGGTCCCGACCCGGCACGCGCGCGGGCAGCCAGTTGGCGATGGTCTGGTACATCAGGGCGGGCTGGATCGGCTTGGAGATGAAGTCGTCCATGCCGGCGGCAATGCAGCGGGCGCGGTCGTCGCTGGTGGCGGTGGCCGTCATGGCCAGCACGCGCAGGCCGGCCAGGCGTGGATCGGCGCGGATGCGGCGCGTCGCTTCCAGGCCGTCCATCAATGGCATCTGCACGTCCATCAGCACGCAGTCGAAGGCGGTCTGGCGCAGCAGGTCCAGCGCTTCCTGGCCGTTGGCGGCCAGGCAGACGGTGGACCCCACGTCCTCCAGCATCTCGAGCGCGATCTGCTGGTTGAAGGTGTTGTCCTCCACCAGCAGGATGCGCGCGTCCTTCAGCGCCGTCATGACGGCGGCCGTGTGGGTGGACGCCAGCAGTTCGGCAGCGGCGTCCTGCACCCGTTCGATCACCTGCGGCACGCTGGCGTCCGAAATCCCCAGGCGGGCCGTGAACCAGAACGTGCTGCCCACGCCGGGCTGGCTGCGCACGCCCACTTCGCCGCCCATCAGCTGCGCCAGCTGCTTGCAGATGGCCAGCCCCAGGCCGGTGCCGCCATGCTCGCGCGTGGTGGAGGTGTCGGCCTGCTGGAACGACTGGAACAGGCGCTCGATCTCCAGTTCGGACAGGCCGATGCCGCAGTCGCTCACCTCGAAGCGCAGCAGGCAGCCGGTGGCGTCGGCCACCACCTGGCGCACGCGCACGTCGATGCGGCCCTTTTCGCTGAACTTGATGGCGTTGTTGGTGTAGTTGATCAGCACCTGGCCCAGGCGCAGCGGATCGCCGCGCAGCACGCGCGGCAAGGCGGGATCGAGTTCGAACACCAGTTCCAGCTCGCGGCTGGCGGCCTTGGGGGCCACCAGCGTGGTCAGGGTCTGGATCACGTGGTCGAGCGCAAAGTCGACCTGCTCGATTTCCAGCTTGCCCGCCTCGATCTTGGAGATGTCGAGGATGTCGTCGATGATGCCCAGCAGGTGTTCGCCCGCAAAGCGGATCTTTTCCAGGTAGTCGCGCTGGCGCGGATCGAGATCGGTCTTGAGCGCCAGGTAGGCCATGCCGATCACGCCGTTCATCGGGGTGCGGATCTCGTGGCTCATGTGAGCCAGGAACCGGCCCTTGGTCTGGCTGGCTTCCTCGGCCTGGCGGCGCGCCTGTTCCAGTTCACGGGTGCGGATCGCCACGCGTTCCTCGAGGTGCTCGTTCCACTCGCGCAGTTCGTCCACGCCGCGTTTGCGGTCGCTGATGTCGGTCAGGCTCACCACCACCAGCGGCACCGCGCCGCTGGCGTCGGGAATCGGCTCGGCGTTGATCGACAGCCAGCGCATGGCGCCGTCGGGCTGGGTGATGCCCATCACCACGTCGCGCACCGGCAGCCCGGTGACGGTGGCCAGGCGCACGGGATGGCTCACGTGATCGAACGCGCTGCCGTCCTCGCGCACGCCGCACCACAGGCCCTGGCATTCGCCGCGGCGATCCAGGTCGATCGCGTGGTCCAGCATGCGGGCGGCCGCCGCGTTGCTCTCCAGGATGGCGCCGTGGCCGTCCACCATCACCAGGCCGTTGGTCACCGCGTTGAAGATCGACGCCAGCCGCTGGCCGGTGGCGCGCAGCGCGCCTTCCGCCTCGCGGCGCGCGGTAATATCGGTGAGCATGGCCAGCGTGCCGGCGTAGTGGCCGGCGTCGGAACTGATCACGGTGGTCGACAGCAGGCACCACAGCGTGCTGCCGTCGGCGCGGCGCAGGCTGATGTCGCCCTGCACCGCCTCGCCGGCCAGGTGGCGCTGCAGGTGCTGCTTGAGCAGCTGGCGGCCCGCATCGTCCATGAAGTCGGTCATGGCGCGGCCCATCACCTGGTCCACTTCCACGCCCAGCATGGCGGCCATGGTGGGATTGACGAACGTGGTCAGATCGTCGGCGTCCGTCATCCAGATGCCTTCGGCGGCCGTTTGCACGATCAGGCGATAGCGCTCGGAGCTGGCGTGCATGGCTTCCTCGGCGCGCTGGCGCTGGGTCATGTCGCGCAGCGTCACCACCACCAGTTCCTGGCCGCCCAGGTCCAGCGGCGCCAGGTGCACCATGGCGGGGAAGGTGGTGCCGTCGGCGCGGTGGGCGCTCATCACGCGGCCCGGCAGGCCGGGACGGGCGAACAGTTCGCGCGCGCGGCCGTTGCTGCGCATGGCGTCCGGCGCCAGTTGGTCCATGCTGCGGCCGGCCAGGTTGCCATCGGCGCCGAAGCTGCGCGCGCAGGCCGGATTGGCGTACCGCACCTTGCCGCTCTTTTCGGCAATCAGCATGGCGCCCGGCGTGGCGTCGATCACCGCGCACAGGCGCGCTTCCTCGAGGTCGGCGCGCGCGGTGACGTCGGCAAACGTGCCCATTGCGCGCAGCGGCCGGCCGTCGGCGCTGCGCTCGACCACCACGCCGCGCGCCAGCATCCAGATCCAGCGGCCGTCCTGGCGGCGCATGCGGTGCTCCACCTTGAACTGGGCGTCGTGGCCGGCGGCCAGCTTTAAAAATTCCGCCACCGAGCGCTCCACGCGCGGGCGGTCGTCGGGATGGATGTCGCCTACCCATTGTTCGCGGCTGGGCTGGAACTGGTCGGGCGGGTAGCCCAGCAGCTCGCACGAGCGCGCCGACAGCGTCAGGCCGCCACCGCCGTCGATCTGCCACGCCCACACGCCTTCGCCCGAGCCTTCCAGCGCCAGGCCGGCCATGGTTTCGGCGCTGGCCAGTTCCGCGCGCGCGGTGCGCAGCGCCCGGGCCTGGCGGCGCAGGCGCCACGTGACCACGCCCGCCGCCAGCAGCAGCCCACCGGCAAACAGCGCAGCCAGCGGCAACACGCCCCAGCGCAGCAGCGGGTTTTCCGTGCGCGGCTGGTACAGAAAACCGTCGAGGCGGAAGTCGGCGGGCAGCATGCCCTGCTCCTGGTAGGCGCGGGAGATGGCCTGCCAGCGCTCCGGATTGCTGTACCCCAGCTCGATCAGGTCCTGCTGCAGCAGCGGGACCATCTGCTCGGCTTCGAACAGCAGCTGGTCGCGGGTGCGGCGCTCCGGGTAGCGCGCCCGTATCAGGTCGGCCATGGCGCCGGGATGGGCCATGGCGTACTGCCAGCCGCGCAGCGTGGCCTGGCGCAGCGCTTCCACGCGCGCCGGGTGTTCGCGCAATTCGCTTTCGGTGGTGTACAGCGTGTCGCCGTAAAAATCGAGGCCGATGCTGCGCGGCGAGCGCACTTCGTACGGCACCCGGCTGCGATCGAGGACAAACGTGGACTGGGTGGTGTAGTACGAGATGGCGTCCACCCGGCCGGCGATGAAGTCGTCGAAATTGTAGGTGTGCGCCAGCTGGTAGACGGTGTCGTGGCGCACGCCCAGCTTCTTGAGGTAGACCGTCAGCTCCTCGTTGTTGGGCGCGAGCATGATGCGGCTGCCGGCCCAGGGCCGCGGCTGGCCGTCGGCGCCGTGGCGCACCAGCAGCGCCGCGCCCGAGTGCTGGAAGATCGTGGCCAGCGCCACCACCGGCTGGCCCAGCGCGCGCGCCAGCAGCAGCGTGGTGTTGCCCACGCCGTACTGGGCGCGGCCTTCGGTGACTGCCTGGACCGGATCGAGGCCGGGCCGGGCTTCGATCAGGGTGACGTCGAGGCCCGCGTCGCGGTAATAGCCCTGGTCCTGCGCCGCGTAGTAACCGGCGAACTGGAACTGGTGCTGCCACTTGAGCTGGATCGCCACTTTTTCGGCCGCGAGCGCACTCGGCAATACGCTTGCCAGCAGCAGCAACGCGCAGGCAGCCCACCGGCGCGGCAGCGGGCGCCGGAACGACGGCGCGGTGCGGGAAAGCATGCGGAACAAGATGGGCCTTTCTGGCGGCGCCAGGTGGAACCGGCGCGAACTAAAATGCTGTGTGCGGGAAACTATATCAGCTTTAATCGCTGCGGTAACGTCGGTATGATCTGGATCAATATGTGTTGCGCGGACGTGAAAAAGCCCCCGCAAAAGTCACGGTTTGCATGGTTTTCCGTGACAATCCGTGAGAATGCCGGGGCGGCGAACGGCGCCCGCGGCTTGCGATCTGCAAGCGGGGATTTGGCGTGCCTACTGGGTAAAGCTGCCGGCAAACTGGTAGCGGTGGCCCGGGTGCCACATGGTGGCGATGGTGGCGATGCGCCCGCCCGACAGGGTCTGGCGCCGCAGCACCAGGCAGGCCTGGCGCACTTCGATGGCCAGCATGTCGGCGATCTCGCGCGGCGCCGGCAGCGCCTCGATGCTGTAGCTGGCGCCCTGCAGCGGCGCGGCCTTCATCAGGTATTCGTTGGGGGTGATGGCGCCGAAGTCCTGGTCCATGTAGTCGGGCGCGCAGGCGGGATTGACCCAGCGGTCCTCCACCTGAATCGGCACGCCGTTTTCGAAATGGATGATCACCGAGTGGAACAGCGGGTGACCGGGCGGCAGCTCGAACTGCTTGGCCATCAACTCGCTGGCCTTGACCCGCTCCAGGTGCTGCAGGCTGCTGCGGTGCACGTGGCCGCGCGCGCGCACTTCCTCGGCGATCGACTTGATCTGCAGGAGCGTGGACTGGTATTTTTGCTGGGCCACGTACGTGCCGGAACCCTGGCGGCGGGTGAGCACCTGCTCGGCCGTCAGTTCGCGCACGGCGCGGTTGACGGTCATGCGCGACACGCCGAACTGCTTGACCAGCGCCTGCTCCGACGGAATCACGTCGCCTTCCTTCCACACGCCGGCGCCGATCTGCGCCAGCAGGTAGTCCTTGATTTGCTGGAAGATGGGGATGTCGCCGGCTGCTGGTATCTGTTCTTGTGCTTGTGCTTGTGGTTCCAAACCGCTCTCCGTAAGCGCGCCCGGACAGGCGGCTGCAGGCATTTTAGCATTCGAAAGCAAGCACCAAGGTGTGGCCGGCAGCGACCTTGGATATCATGGCGGCATGCCATTTCAATCCGGGAGTCCGCCATGGACCACGCTTCACCCCCTGACCCTTACCGCAGCGACGACGACCGCTGGGCCGCCGTGCAGCAGCGCGACGCCGGCGCCGACGACGTTTTCTGGTACTCGGTGCGCAGCACCGGCGTATATTGCCGGCCGTCGTGCGCGGCGCGGCCGGCCCTGCGCCGCAACGTGGCGTTCCACGACAGCCGCGCCGAGGCCGAGCAGGCCGGCTTCCGGCCCTGCCTGCGCTGCAAGCCCGACCAGCCGCCGCTGGCCGAGCGCCAGGCCGCCATCGTGGCCCGGGCCTGCCGGCTGATCGACGCTGCCGCCGCTGCCGACGAACCGGTGCCGGATCTCGATGCACTGGCGGCGGCCGTGGGCGTGAGCCGCTTCCACTTTCACCGTACCTTCAAGGCTGTCACCGGCATCACGCCCAAGGCCTACGCCAGCGCCGGCCGCGCGCGCCGCGTGCAGCAGCATCTGCCGCAGGCCCACTCGGTGACCGAAGCCATTTATGCCGCCGGCTTCCATTCCAGCGGACGGTTTTATGCGCAGTCGCCGGCCGTGCTGGGGATGACGCCCACCGCGTTTCGCGCGGGCGGGGAGGGCGCGGCAATCCGCTTTGCCATCGGCGCCTGCACGCTGGGCGCCATCCTGGTGGCCAGCACGGGGCAGGGCATCTGTGCAATTTTGATCGACGACGATCCCGAGTTTCTGGTGCGCGACCTGCAGGACCGTTTTCCGAAGGCGGAGCTGATCGGCGCCGAGCCGGAATACGAGCAGGTGGTGTCGCGCGTGGTGGGCATGGTGGAGCAGCCGGCGCTGGGCCTCGATCTGCCGCTCGACGTGCGCGGCACCGCGTTCCAGCAGCGCGTGTGGCAGGCGCTGCGCGCCATTCCGGCCGGACGCACGGTCAGTTACGCGGAACTGGCGCAGATGGTGGACCTGCCCAAGGGCGCGCGGGCCGTGGCCGGCGCCTGTGCGGCCAATGCGCTGGCGGTGGCCATTCCGTGCCACCGCGTGGTGCGCAACGACGGGGCGATTTCGGGCTACCGGTGGGGCGTGGACCGCAAGGCGGCGCTGCTGGACCGGGAGGGCGGCGCGCCGTCACCCCTGCAACCTGGGGTCTGACCCCGCCCGGCCGTGCGGGGTTCAGGCTGCCGGCTGCACGATCTTCTGGGTCTGGTACAGGCGCGCATACATGCCGCCTTGCGCCAGCAGGGCGTCGTGGCTGCCCGCTTCGCGGATGCGGCCGCCGTCCAGCACCACGATGCGGTCGGCGTTTTCGATGGTGGACAGGCGGTGCGCGATCACCACCGTCGTGCGGCCCTTCATCAGGCGCTCCAGCGCCTGCTGCACCAGGCGTTCCGATTCGGTATCGAGCGCGCTGGTCGCTTCGTCCAGGATCAGGATCGGCGCATCCTTGTACAAGGCGCGGGCAATCGCCAGGCGCTGGCGCTGGCCGCCGGAGAGCCGCAAACCGTTTTCTCCCACCTGCGAGAGGTAGCCCTGCGGCTGGCGCACGATGAATTCATGCGCATGGGCGGCGCGCGCGGCCGCTTCGATGCGCGCCAGCGACGGCGCCGGGTCGCCGTAGGCGATGTTGGCCGCCAGCGTGTCGTTGAACAGCACCACGTCCTGGCTCACCAGCGCGATCTGCTGGCGCAGCGACGCCAGCGTGTAGTCGCGCAGGTCCACGCCATCGAGTGTGATGGCGCCGGCGCCCACGTCGTAAAAGCGCGGCAGCAGGCTGGCCAGCGTGGTCTTGCCGCTGCCGGAGCTGCCCACCAGCGCCACCGTCTCGCCGGCCGCGATGTCGAGCGAGACGCCGTCGAGGGCGGGACGGGCGTCGGCCGCCAGCGGCAGGCCGTCGGCGCCCAGGTACTGGAAGCGCACGTCCTGCAGCGACAACTGGCCCTGGGCGCGCGCGGTGGTGTGGCGGCCGGTGTCCACTTCCGTGGCGCTGTCGACCAGGCTGTACACCGAATCGGCGGCGGCCAGGCCGCGCTGCAATGGCTCGTTAATCTTGGTCAGGCTTTTGATCGGCGACTGCATGGCCATCAGCGACGTGATGAACGCCACGAAGGCGCCGGCCGTCAGGGCGCCGGCCTGGTGGCGCAGCAGCGCAAAATAAATCACCGACGACAGCGTGATCCCGATCAGCATCATGATGATGCCGGAGTTGAGGGCCGACGTGGCCGCGTGCTTGACGGCCAGCTGGCGGTTGCGCTTGACCACGTCGTCGAAACGGGTTTGCTCGTAGTGCTGGCCGCCGAAGATCTTGACCACGCGCTGGCCGCTGATGCTCTCGTCGAGCACATTGGTCAGTTCGCCCATGGCCGCCTGCGCGCTCTTGCTCAGATGGCGCATGCGGCGCCCGGCCAGCGTGACGATGCCCGCTACCAGCGGCAGCAGGCCAAGGCAGAACAGCGCCAGCTGCCAGTCCACCAGGAACAGCGTGGTCAGATAGCCGATGGTGGCGACGGAATCGCGCACGGCCACGTTGAGCACCGTGAGGCCGGCCTGCGCCACCTGGGCCGCGTCGAACGCTACGCGCGAGAGCGTGGTGCCGGTGGACGAACCGTCGAAAAAGCCGTTGGGCAGGCGCATGATGCGGGCGAACATGGTCTCGCGCAGGTTGGCCTGCACCCGGCTGCTCAGCCACGCGGCGCCGTATTCGCCCACAAAGCTCGACACCATGCGCATCACGGCCAGCACCAGGATCACGGCGGGAATGCTCCACATGGCCATGTCGGCGGTATTTTGCGGCAGCAGGTGGCCCAGCCAGTCCTGCACCGCGCCCAGCATGCCGGAGGGCGGGGGACGCACGGCGCCGACGACGTGCGACGGCGCCAGCGCGTCCACCACCACTTGCAGCTGGCGGATCAACAGCACGTCGGTGGCGGCGGCGACGCCCACCGCGAACAGCGTGACGACCGCGATCCATGTATAGGGACGGAATTCCTGGAGCAGGCGGAGATAGAGTTGGCGGCTGTTCACTGGTTGTGGTGATTTCGGCGAAAACGCCATTGTACCCGTCCTGTGTCGCACGGAACTTCGCTATGTGCACGCACATTCGCTACACTTCGTGCGCGCACATTCGCTACACTTCGAAGCTGCTTCCCACTGGAGAATTCCGATGCCCACCATTCCCTCGCACCATGCAATGCTGGCTGCCGCCCTGATCCTGGCCGCCGCCCCGGCGGTCCGCGCCGACACCATCATCGACCACGCCAACGGCTACACGCTGACGGCGGCCGGCGCGCTGCAGCGCTTTACGTCGCTGGCCTTCGACAATCAAGGACGGGTGGTGGCGGTGGGCAGCGAGGCGCAGACGGCCGCCCGCCTGCCGCAGGCGCAGCACATCGACGTGCAGGGCAAGACCGTGCTGCCAGGGCTGATCGACGCCCACGGCCACGTGTTCGCGCTGGGCGAAATCGCCTCGGGCGTGGATTTGTACAGCCCCACGTCGTTGAACGCCGCCGTGCGCGCGGTGGCCGATTTCGCCCGGTCGCATCCCAAACACGACTGGATCGTCGGCTACGGCTGGAACCAGGAGGCGTGGAAGCTCGGGCGTTTTCCCACCGCCGCCGAACTCGATGCGGTGGTTCCGGACCGCCCCGTGCTGCTGCACCGGGTGGACGGCCACGCCACCTGGCTCAATACCAAGGCGCTGGAAATGGCCGGCATCGGGCGCGACACGCCCGATCCGGCTGGCGGCAAGATCGAACGCGACGCCCGGGGCAAACCGACCGGGGTGCTGGTGGACAGCGCCATGGAGCTGGCCGACAAGGCGGTGCCGCTGCCCACGCCCGCGCAGGCGCGCGCCACGCTCGACAACGCGCTGGCGCTGCTGGCCAAATCGGGCCTGACCAGCGTGCACGACGCGGGCATCGACGTGGCGCAGAACGGCATCTACCGCGACTACGCCGACCACGGCAAGCTCACCACGCGCGTGTACGCGATGATCGGCGACACGACCGCCGACTTCGACGAACTGGCCAAGAACGGCCCCTTGAAATCGTACGCGGACGACGTGTACGCGCTGGCCGCCGTCAAGCTGTATTCCGACGGCGCCCTGGGCAGCCGGGGCGCGGCGCTGCTGGCGCCCTACAGCGACATGCCGTCCACCAAGGGCCTGCTGTTCTACCCGAACGCCGACATGCTGGCCAAGATGAACAAGGCCATGAAGGCCGGCTACCAGGTCAATGTGCACGCCATCGGCGACGCCGGCAACCACCAGATCCTGGACGCCTACGCGCAGCTGATCCCGCAATACCAGGCGGCCGGCCTGCGCCACCGCATCGAGCACGCGCAGGTGGTCACGCCGGCCGACATCCCGCGCTTCAAGGCGCTCGACATCATCCCGTCCATGCAACCCACCCACGCCACGTCGGACCAGAACATGGCCGAGCAGCGCGTGGGCCACGAGCGCATCAAGGGCGCGTACGCGTGGCGCACGTTCCTGGACCAGGGATCGCGCATCGCGTGCGGCTCGGACTTCCCGGTGGAGTCGCCCAATCCGTTCGAGGGCCTGCACGCGGCGGTCACGCGCCAGAACGCGGCCGGCGCCCCGGCCGGCGGCTGGTACAAGGAGCAGGCCATGACGCTGGCCGAAGCGTTACGCTGCTTCACGCTGGACGCCGCCTATGCGGCGCGCCAGGAACACGTCATCGGCTCGCTGGAGCCGGGCAAGTGGGCGGACTTTATCGTCATCGACCGCGATATCTTTGCCGTCAAACCTGAGCAGATCGGCAAGACCACGGTGCTGCAGACATGGATGGGCGGCAAGCGGGTGTACAAAAAATAAACCCGCACGGCCAGCAGCAGGGGCAGGGGTTGACTTGGTTGTATAGACAACCTATGCTGGGCGCCTATGCCATCCCCAGAACCAGGAGCGACCATGACCACGCCATCCGACAGCGATCCCCGTTTCGACGCCAGCCGCGACATCCGCGCCCCGCGCGGTCCCGAACGCACCTGCAAGAACTGGGGTGCGGAAGCGGCTTATCGCATGCTGCAAAATAACCTGGACAAGGAAGTGGCGGAAAACCCGCAGCACCTGGTGGTGTACGGCGGCATCGGCCGCGCGGCCCGCAACTGGGCGTGCTATGACCAGATCCTGGCGTCGCTGCGTGAACTGGAAGACAACCAGACCTTGCTGATCCAGTCCGGCAAGCCGGTGGGCGTGTTCCAGACCCATGAGGATGCGCCGCGCGTGCTGATTGCCAATTCCAACCTGGTGCCCAGGTGGGCCAACTGGGAACACTTCAACGAGCTCGATCGCCAGGGCCTGTTCATGTACGGCCAGATGACGGCCGGCTCGTGGATCTACATCGGCACCCAGGGCATCGTGCAGGGCACGTTCGAGACGTTTGCCGAGGCGGGGCGCCAGCACTTCGGCGGCGACCTGAAAGGCCGCTGGGTGCTGACCGCAGGCCTGGGCGGCATGGGCGGCGCCCAGCCGCTGGCCGCCACCATGGCCGGCGCCGTGTCGCTCACGGTGGAATGCCAGCAAAGCAGCATCGACTTCCGCCTGCGCACCCGCTACCTCGACCGGCAGGCCGCCGACATCGACGAGGCGCTGGACCTGATCGCGCAGCACAAGGCCAATGGCGACGCCATCTCGATCGGCCTCCTGGGTAACGCGGCCGACGTGCTGCCGGAACTGGTGCGCCGCGCGCGCGCGGGCGGCCTGGCGCCCGACATGGTTACCGATCAGACGTCCGCCCATGACCTGATCAACGGCTACCTGCCGCAAGGCTGGACGGTGGCGCAGTGGAAGGCGGCGCAGAACGATCCGGCGCGCCACGCGGCGCTGAAGGACGCCGCTGCCGCATCGTGCGCGGTGCACGTGCAGGCCATGCTGGACTTCCAGTCGCTCGGCTGCCAGGTGGTCGATTACGGCAACAACATCCGCCAGGTGGCGTTCGACCATGGCGTGGCCAACGCGTTCGACTTCCCCGGCTTCGTGCCCGCGTACATCCGGCCCCAGTTCTGCGAAGGGCGGGGGCCGTTCCGCTGGGTGGCGCTGTCCGGCGACCCGGAAGACATCTATAAAACCGACGCCAAGATCAAGGAACTGTTCCCGCATCACGCGCAGGTGCACCGCTGGCTCGACATGGCCCGCGAGCGCATTGCCTTCCAGGGGCTGCCGGCGCGCATCTGCTGGCTGGGACTGGGCGAACGCCACATCGCCGGCCTGGCGTTCAACGAGATGGTGCGCACGGGCGAACTGAAAGCGCCGATCGTGATCGGCCGCGACCACCTCGATACCGGCTCCGTCGCCAGCCCCAATCGCGAAACCGAATCCATGAAAGACGGCACCGACGCCGTCTCCGACTGGCCGCTCCTGAACGCGCTGCTCAACACTGCCGGCGGCGCCACCTGGGTGTCGCTGCACCACGGCGGCGGCGTGGGCATGGGCTACTCGCAGCACTCGGGCGTGGTGATTGTTGCCGACGGCACCGACGCCGCCGCCAAGCGGCTGGCGCGGGTGCTGGTCAACGACAGCGGCTCGGGCGTGATGCGCCACGCGGACGCCGGCTACGATACCGCCATCGCCTGCGCCCAGCGCAATGGCCTCAACCTTCCGATGATCAAATGATGACGACTTTTACCCTCCATCCGGGCGCCCTGACGCTCGCCGACCTGCGCGCAGTATGGAATGAGGCCGCGCCGCTGGCGCTGGCCGCCGAAGCCTTTCCCGTGATCGAAGCGTCGGCCGCCGCCGTGCAGGCCATCGTGGCCAAGGGCGACGCCGCCTACGGCATCAACACCGGCTTCGGCCTGCTGGCCAAAACCCGCATCCCCGACGACCAGCTGGAACAGCTGCAGCGCAACCTGATCCTGTCGCACTCGGTGGGTACCGGAGAATTGCTGTCGGACGCCGCCTGCCGCCTGATCATGCTGATGAAGATCGGCAGCCTGGCGCGCGGTTACTCGGGCGTGCGCCCGCTGATCGTCGACACCCTGATCGCGCTGTACAACGCCGGCATCATGCCCGCCATTCCCGCCAAGGGCTCGGTGGGCGCGTCCGGCGACCTGGCGCCGCTGTCGCACATGACGCTGGCCATGCTGGGCGTGGGCCAGGTGCGCATGAACGGCGCGCTGATGGACGCTGCCGAAGCATTGCGGGCGGCCGGTATCGCGCCGGTGGTGCTGGCGGCAAAAGAAGGGCTGGCCCTGATCAATGGCACCCAGGTGTCCACCGCGCTGGCGCTGCACGGCCTGTTCATGGCGGAGCGGCTGCTGGAGGCGGGGTTCGTGTCCGGGGCCCTGTCGCTGGACGCGGCCAAGGGCAGCGATGCCCCGTTCGACGCCCGCGTGCACGAAGTGCGCGGCCAGCCGGGCCAGATCGCGGCCGCCGCCATCTACCGCCAGCTGGTGGCGGACAGCGCGATCCGCGCCTCGCACCTGGTGGGCGACGAGCGGGTGCAGGATCCCTATTGCCTGCGCTGCCAGCCGCAGGTGATGGGCGCGTGCTGGGACATCATCAACAACGCCGCGCGCACGCTGCTGATCGAGGCCAATGCGGTCACCGACAACCCGCTGCTGTTCCAGGACGGCGAGCGGTCGGTGGTGGTCTCGGGCGGTAATTTCCACGCCGAGCCGGTGGCTTTTGCGGCCGACACGCTGGCGCTGGCGATTGCCGAAATCGGCAGCATTTCCGAGCGCCGCATCGCGCTGCTGATCGACGCCACGCTATCCGGTCTGCCGCCGTTCCTGGTGCCCGAGCCGGGCCTCAACTCGGGCTTCATGATCGCCCACGTGACGGCTGCCGCGCTGGCGTCCGAAAACAAATCGCTGGCGCACCCGGGCAGCGTGGACACCATTCCGACGTCCGCCAACCAGGAAGACCACGTCAGCATGGCCACCTACGCGGCGCGCCGGCTCGACGACATGGCGCACAATACGGCCGTCATCATCGGCATCGAACTGATGGCGGCGGCGCAGGGCATCGACTTCCACCGCCCGCTCACCACCGCGCCGCACCTGGAGCACGTGCACGCGCAGCTGCGCCAGTCGGTGCCGTTTTTTGATGCCGACCGTTTTTTCGCGCCCGACATCGAGGCCGCCAAGGGCATGGTCATGCGCGGGGAACTGAGCGCGTCGTGCCGCGCGCTGTTTACCGCCCTGCATCCGTAACGCATTCCGACCAGTGGAGAACGGCATGGATTATCGCTTCAGCGCAGGCAGCATCCCCCTGCTGGTGTCCATGCCGCACGTGGGCACCGACATCCCCGACGAAATCGCAGCGGTCATGACCCCGGCCGCCGCCGATAAGCAGGATACGGACTGGCACCTGGCGCGCCTGTACGATTTCCTGCACGCGATGGGCGCGGCCACGCTGTCGGCGCGCTGGTCGCGCTACGCGATCGACCTCAATCGCCCGCCCGAAAACACGAATCTGTACCCGGGCCAGGACACGACCGGCCTGTGCCCGGTCGACACCTTCCACCGCGAGCCGCTGTACCTGGACGGCCGCGCGCCCGACCAGGCCGAGGTGGAACGCCGGCTGCAGCGCTACTGGCAGCCGTACCACCGGCAACTGCGCGCGGAGCTGGACCGCCTGCTGGCCATCCACGGCCGGGTGGCGCTGTGGGATGCGCATTCGATCGCCTCGCACGTGCCCCGTTTTTTCGACGGCAAGCTGCCCGACCTGAACTTCGGCACCGCCGACGGCGCCAGCTGCGCTCCAGGCCTGGCCGACGCCGTGGTGGGCCGCGCGCTGGCGCAGCAACAGTACAGCGTGGCGGTCAACGGCCGCTTCAAGGGCGGCCACATCACGCGCTGTTACGGCCAGCCGCACGCGGGCGTGCATGCAATCCAGCTCGAGATGTGCCAGTCCGTGTACATGGACGAAACGGCGCCGTACGGCTACCGGCCCGACCGCGCGCAGCAGGTGCAGGGCCTGCTGCGGGACCTGACGCAGGCGGCTGCCGACTGGGCGCGCACATGACGCGGCCAGCGGGTGCGCCACCGACAGAGCCGGCAACTCGGCCAATGAGTCAGCCAACAGGCCAGCTGTTCGCCCGCCATGCGCTGCTGCCCGACGGCTGGCGCAACGACGTGCTGATCGCGTGGGATGCGGCAGGCGTCATCACGGCCGTCACGCCGGACAGCGCGCCGGTGGCGGGTGCGGAAGTCGTCCGCTACGCGCTGCCCGGCATGGTCAACCTGCACTCGCACAGTTTTCAGCGCGCGCTGGGCGGGCGCACCGAAAGGGCGGGCGACAGCCATGACAGCTTCTGGACCTGGCGCGACCTGATGTACCGGTTCGCCCGCAACATCACGCCCGACCATATCGAGGCAATTGCCGCCCAGCTGTTCTCGGAGTGCCTGCGCCACGGCTACACGTCGGTGTGCGAATTTCATTACGTGCAGCGCGCGCCCGATGGCGCCATGTATGCGCGTCCGGCCGAGACGGCCGAGCGCGTGATGGCGGCCGCACGGTTGGCGGGAATCGGCATGACCATGCTGCCAGTGTTGTATAGTTATTCCGGTTTTGGCGGCAGCGCCCTGAAGCCGGAACAGCAGCGTTTCCGTACCGACGTCGACGATGTGCTGCGCGTGATCGAGGCGCTGGCGCCATTGCGGGATGGACAGGCGGAAATAGGCGTTGCACCGCACTCGCTGCGGGCGGCCACCGTGCAACAGATCGACGACGTGCTGGCGGCATTGCCGCCGGACCGGCCGGTGCACCTGCACATTGCCGAGCAGGAGGCGGAAGTACGGCAGTCGCTCGCGCACTGCGGCCGGCGGCCGGTGCAGTGGCTGCTCGAGCACGTGCAGGTGGATGCGCGCTGGTGCCTGGTGCACGCCACGCATCTGGCGCCGGACGAAGTGCAGGGCATTGCCGCCAGCGGCGCGGTGGCAGGGTTGTGTCCCACCACCGAGGCCAACCTCGGGGACGGCCTGTTCCCGTTCGAGGCGTTCCTGGCCGCGGGCGGACGCTTCGGCATCGGCAGCGACAGTCACGTGTCGTCCAGCCCGGTGGAGGAATTGCGCTGGCTCGAATACGGCCAGCGTTTGCTGCACCAGCGCCGCAATATCGCCGTGTCGGCCACGCAGCGCCAGGTGGGCGACTTTTTATGGCAGGGCGCCCTGGCGGGCGGCGCCCAGGCGGCGGGACGGCCCGTGGGGGCGCTGGCGCCGGGCCGCCGCGCCGACGTGATCGTGCCCGACGACGACCACGTGACCTTGCATGGCCTGGCGCCGGACGAGGTGCTGGGCGCATTTGTTTTCAGCGGCAACGACAATCTGGTGCGCGACGTGATGGTCGGGGGCCGGTGGGTAGTGCGCAACGCGCAGCACGTCGCGCAGCAGGCCATCGCTGCGCGCTTCAAGCAGACCATGGCAGAACTGAGGGAGTTCCGATGACCCAGCTTATCCAGTACGCAAGCCTGCGGCCCGCGCCGTGGAAAAATGGCGGCGGCAGCACCACCGAGATCGCCATCTCGCCCGTTGGCGCCAGCCTCGACGATTTCGACTGGCGCGTGAGCCTGGCCACCATTGCCGAAGACGGCCAGTTTTCGCAGTTTCCCGGCATCGACCGCTCGCTGGCGCTGGTGGACGGCGACGGCGTACTGCTCGATTTCGGCGACGAACGCGTGGTGCTCAGCCCCAGCGAACCGCTGGTGGAATTCGCCGGCGAGGACGTGGTGCACGCTACCGTCCACGGCCAGCCCACGCTGGACTTCAACGTCATGACGCGGCGCGGCCGCTGCCGCCACCGCATCGAACCGTTCCTCGTGCGCGGCGCCGTGCAACTGGCCCGCCGCAGCGGCTCCACGCTGGTGTTCCTGGCCGACGGCGAAAGTTTATCGGTCAGCAGCGCGCGCGAGCGGCTGGCGCTGGTGCGCTACGACCTGCTGGTGCTCGAAGGCGAGCAGGCCTGGACGCTGGAAGCGGCGCAGGCCACGGTGTTCGTGGTCGACCTGATCAACAACTGATCTTCAACTGATCATCAACTGAGGACCGTCGATGGCCGCAGCGTGGGATGTGTTGCTCACCAATGTACACCTGGCAACCATGGCTGCCGGTGACGGTTACGGCGAAATCCGCGACGCCGCGATAGCCGTCAAGGACGGCCGCATCGCCTGGCTGGGGCCGCAAGCGGCGCTGCCGCCTCACACTGCTGCGGCCGTGCACGACGGCCGCGGCTGCTGGCTCACACCCGGCCTGATCGACTGCCACACCCACATCGTCCACGCCGGCAACCGCAGCGACGAATTCGAGGCGCGCCTCAACGGCGCCACCTACGAGGATATCGCCCGCGCCGGCGGCGGCATCATGGCCACCGTGCGCGCCACGCGGGCGGCCAGCGAGGACGAACTGCTGGCGCAAAGCCTGCCGCGCGTGCGCAGCCTGCTGGCCGAGGGCGTGACCACCATCGAAATCAAGTCCGGCTATGGCCTCGACCTGGCCACGGAAACGGCGATGCTGCGCGTGGCGCGCCGCATCGGCCGCGCACTGCCCGTCAATGTCGCCACCACTTTTCTGG
>JBEVMD010000128.1:0-3505 GCA_040508835.1 Duganella sp.
GGGCGCGCGGTGCAGCTCGCAGAGCGACCGGATTTAATTTATGGCAATGACTATTTTATGGGCAACTTGGTGGTATTCTTGACTTCTTCCATGACAGCGTAGGTGTGCGTTTCGCGCACGCCTTTCTGCAACAGGGTCTTACCGAGGAATTCGCGATAGGCAGCCATGTCCTTGACGCGGGCTTTGACCAGGTAGTCGAAGCCGCCGGCAACCATATGGCATTCCAGCACTTCCGGTATCACCTGCACGCTGTGCTTGAAGGCGTCGAAAACTTCGGGCGTGGTGCGATCGAGTACCACTTCGATGAAGACGAGCAGGGAAACGTCGAGCAACTGCGGATTCAGTTGCGCGGTATAACCCATGATGTAGCCGGACTCGTGCAACTTGCGCACGCGCTCCAGGCAGGCGGCCGGCGACAGGTTCACGCGGGCAGCGAGCTCCACGTTGCTGATGCGGCCATCGCTCTGCAATTCCATCAAGATTTTCTTGCTGATCTTGTCTAACATTTCAGGGAACTCCCAAATAAATATTATTTGGTTAAATTGTCTCATTAAAAACAATCTATTGCTAGCCCCCTGTAATACCAGAATTAATCCGAAAGAATACACTTTACAATCGAATCATCAGCAGTCCACCGATTCGACACGCAGAATCACACTCGATCACGCTCTCAAGCCATCCGCTTGCAGGGCGTGTTTTTGTAAGTGGACGGCGCCCATTCAAACTTGAAAGTACGTTCATGCACCCTGCAGTACCGACCGTTTTCACGCCTTTTGCAGCGCTCCAGGCAGAGATCCTGCGCGACCCGATTCCCCTGCGCGCCGCAGTGACAGCCGCCTATCGGCGCGATGAAAAAGACGCCGTCCACTGGCTGTTTAGCCAGATCACCGGCAACGATGCCGCCAGCCTCGGCCAGGCACAGCAGCTGGCCCATAAACTGGTGAGCGCAGTGCGCCAGCAGCGCACGCGGGCGTCCGGTGTCGACGCGCTGATGCACGAGTTTTCGCTGTCGTCGGACGAGGGTGTAGCACTGATGTGTCTGGCCGAAGCACTGTTGCGTATTCCCGACAATGCCACCGCCGACCGCCTGATTGCCGACAAAATCAGCAAGGGCGACTGGCGCAAGCACCTGGGCGAATCGCCGTCGCTGTTCGTCAATGCCGCCACCTGGGGGCTGCTCATCACCGGCAAGCTGGTGTCCACCAGCAGCGAATCGGGCCTGGGCTCGGCGCTGACCAAGCTCATTTCCAAGGGCGGCGAGCCGCTGATCCGCAAGGGCGTGGACCTGGCCATGCGCATGCTGGGCAACCAGTTCGTCACCGGCCAGACCATCGACGAGGCCATCAAGAACGGCCAGGCCAACGAGGCGCGCGGCTACCGCTATTCGTACGACATGCTGGGCGAAGCGGCGCTGACCGAACAGGACGCCAAAAATTACTACGCCTCGTACGAGACGGCCATCCACGCGATCGGCAAGGCCTCGAACGGCCGCGGCATCCGCAACGGCCCCGGCATTTCCGTCAAATTGTCGGCGCTGCATCCACGGTACAGCCGGGCCCAACGGGCGCGGGTGATGGCCGAACTGCTGCCGCGCGTGCGCGCGCTGGTGCTGCTGGCCAAGCAGTACAACATCGGCCTCAATATCGACGCCGAAGAGGCCGACCGCCTGGAACTGTCGCTGGACCTGATGGAAGCGCTGGCGCACGACCCGGACCTGGCCGGTTTCGAAGGCATCGGTTTTGTGGTGCAGGCGTATCAAAAACGCTGTCCGTTCGTGATCGACTACCTGGTGGACCTGGCCCGACGCAGCGGCCGCAAGTTCATGGTGCGGCTGGTCAAAGGCGCGTACTGGGATGCGGAAATCAAGCGCGCCCAGGTGGACGGCATGCCCGGCTACCCGGTTTATACGCGCAAGGTGTACACCGACGTGTCGTACCTGGCATGCGCCCAGCGCCTGCTGGCCGCCACCAGCGTCATCTATCCGCAGTTCGCCACCCATAATGCGCAAACGCTGGCCACCATCTACACCTGGGCCAAGCGCGACGGTGTGACCGACTACGAATTCCAGTGCCTGCACGGCATGGGCGAGTCGCTGTACGACCAGGTGGTGGGCAAGGACAACCTGGACAAGGCCTGCCGCATCTACGCCCCGGTGGGCACCCACGAAACGCTGCTGGCCTACCTGGTGCGCCGGCTGCTGGAAAACGGCGCCAACTCGTCGTTCGTGAGCCAGATCGTCGACGAAACCATTCCCGTCGAGTCGCTGATCCAGGACCCGGTGGCGCAGGCGCGCGCGCAGGGCGGACTGCCGCATCCGGCCATCGCGCTGCCGCCGGCCATGTTCGGCGCCGAGCGCAAGAACTCGGCCGGCGTCGACCTGGCCAACGAAAACACGCTGCGCGACATCTCGACCGCGCTGGCGCATTTTTCCCCGCCGCGCCACTGGCATGCGCTGCCGCTGCTGGCGGGCGGCGTGTCCGCCGGCCAGCCGGTGCAGGACGTCACCAACCCGGCGCAACGCAGCGACGTGGTGGGCCAGCTGGTGGAAGCGACCGCCGCCGACGTGGAATCGGCGCTGATTGCCGCCAGCCATTTCGCCATGGACTGGCAGACCACCGAACCGGCTGCCCGCGCCGCGGCGCTCGATCGCGCGGCCGACCTGTTCGAAGCCAACGCCATGGAACTGATGACGCTGGCCATCCGCGAAGCGGGCAAATCGCTGCCCAACGCGATTGCCGAACTGCGCGAGGCGGTCGACTTCCTGCGCTATTACGCGGCCGAAGTGGGCGGCTCCACCAACATGCTGGCGCTCGGCCCCGTCACCTGCATCAGCCCGTGGAACTTCCCGCTGGCGATTTTCACGGGCCAGGTGGCCGCCTCGCTGGCGGCCGGCAACGTGGTGCTGGCCAAGCCAGCCGAGCAAACGCCGCTGATCGCGTTCCGCGCCGTGCAACTGCTGCACGCAGCAGGCGTGCCGCGCGCCGCCCTGCAGTTCCTGCCGGGCCGGGGCGAAGTGGTGGGCGCGGCACTCACTGCCGACGCCCGTGTCAAAGGCGTGATCTTTACCGGGTCTACCGAAGTGGCGCAGCTGATCAACCGCACGCTGGCCAAGCGCGCCGCGCTCGAACATTGCGACATTCCCCTGATCGCCGAGACGGGCGGCCAGAACGCCATGATCGTCGATTCGTCGGCGCTGCCGGAGCAAGTGGTGCAGGATGCGATCTCGTCGGCGTTCGACAGCGCCGGCCAGCGCTGCTCGGCGCTGCGGGTGCTGTTCCTGCAGGAAGATATCGCCGACAAGACCATTACTATGCTCAAGGGCGCGATGCAGGAGCTGGTGGTTGGCTGCCCGGACCGCCTGGCAACCGACATCGGCCCCGTGATCGACGCCGAGGCCCGCGACCGCATCCGCGCCGCCATCGAGAAAGGGAAGTCGGAGGCCCAACTCGCCTACGAAGCCGACCTCGGCCCGCTCGCTGAACAGGGGACGTTCGTCGGCCCGACG
>JBEVMD010000164.1:0-4037 GCA_040508835.1 Duganella sp.
CCACCGAGCTGATGCGCCGCACCGGCGAAGTGCGGCTGCGGCGGCAAATCGACGGCACGGTATTCCATGCGGCCATCGGCGCGCCGGGCGCCGCCATTGCGACCAGCGGGCCCCACGGTTACCGCATCGCCAGCACGTCCCGCACCGTGAGCGTCATGGTGCAGTGCTCGCCGGGGCCCGGTGCGCCATTGCCACGGCCGGCCGCCGCAAAGGCGGCCGTCGCGCGCCACTGGACGGGGTACTGGCGCGACGGCGCCATGGTGGACTTCAGCGGCTCGACCGATCCGCGCGCGGCCGAGCTCGAGCGGCGCGTGATCCTGTCGCAATACCTGATGGCGGTCAACGCCGCCGGCGCCTTTGCGCCCCAGGAAGAAGGGCTGTTCTCCAACAGCTGGAACGGCAAGTCGCACCTGGAAATGCATCCGTGGCACGCGGCGCACTTCGCGCTGTGGGGCCGTCCGCAGCTGCTGGAAAAAAGCCTGGGCTGGTACGTGGATTTCTTGCCGCAGGCAAGCGAGCGGGCGCGCGAACAGGGCGTGCGCGGCGCATGGTGGCCGAAGATGGTGGGGCCCGACGGCGTGGACAGCCCGTCCAAGGTGTCGCCATTCATCATGTGGCAGCAGCCGCATCCGATCTACATGGCCGAGCTGCTGTACCGGGCCGGCCGTGACGGGCGCGAAGGCGCGCGCGTGCTGGCGACGTATGGCAAGCTGGTCGAATCGACGGCCGATTTGCTGGCGTCGTTCGCCCACCTCGATGACGCCAGCGGCCGTTACCGGCTGGGACCGCCCATCATCCCGGTGCAGGAAAATTTTGCAGCGTTGACCACCTTCGATCCCGCCTTCGAACTGGCTTATTTCCGCTGGGGCATCGAGACCGCGCAGTCCTGGCGCGAGCGGTCCGGCCAGGCGCGGCGCGCCGACTGGGACGCCGTGCTGGCCCGCTGGCCGGACCTGCCGCAGAAGGATGGACTGTATCTGCCGGTGCGCTCCGACCCCGGTTTCTGGGACCAGGCCGCCGGCGCCTGCCGGTCCGACGCCCGCGCAGAACACTGCCGCAACCGCGACCACATGTCGTTCCTGATGCCGCTGGGCTGGCTGCCGGGGCGCGACGTCGACCGCGCAACCATGCGCCGCACGTTCGACCGCATGCGGCGCGACTGGGACCTGCGCCAGACCTGGGGCTGGGATTACCCGATGATGGCCATGACCGCCGCCCGCCTGGGCGCGCCCGAAGAAGCCATCGACTGGCTGTTCTTCGACGCCCGCAACAACCGGTACGGCAGCAGCGGCATGACCCCGCGCGTGCATCTCGACGCCCACGCGGCGGCGTTCGTGCCGACTGCCACGGGCGCGGCAACGGTGCAGGGTGCCGGAACAAAGACCGGACCCGGAACAGGGACAAGGCCGGAGGCCGATCCGGGCGATGGGCCCGGCTACCAGCGCGCGGCGCAGACGTATTTTCCGTCGAATGGCGGCTTGCTGCTGGCCGTGGCGCTGATGGCTGGCGGGTGGGATGGCAGCCAGGGCGCCGCGCCCGGCTTTCCCCGCGCGGGCTGGCAGGTCAGGGCGGAAGGCTTGCTGCGTTCGCTCTGACGCGCCCGGCGTCAGGCGGGCCGCTCGAACGCGGCAGGCCCGCGTTCGCTGCCGCGCATGGCGGCGCCAGGACGACCGGGCGCCGCCGCGCCGTCCCGGGCCACCATGTCCGCCATCAGCCGCATGGCCTTGGTCATCTCGTGTTCCACCACGCTGTCGGTCAGGCCCAGGCTGTGCGCCGTTTCCTGCTGCGACAGGCCGTGCAGGCGGCGCGCGCGGAACACGTGCTTGCAGCGCCGGGGCAGCCGGCCCACCAGCCCGATCACCCACTGCAGCTCGGTGCGCGCCAGCACCACGCGTTCGGGCGAGGGGGCGCCATCGGCAATGTCCAGCGCTTCCAGGTCGGCCATTGCCGCGATGTCGACGGTGGCGTCGCGCCGGATGCCGTCAAGCACGATGTTCTTGGCCGAGCGGAACACGAACGGCTTGGGATCGCGCACGTGGGCCAGGCTGGGCAGCGACAGCAGCCGGAAACACGTCTCCTGGATCGCATCGTCCACCGCAGCCGGGGTGCCGCAGACGCGGCGCAACATCCGCCGCAGTTCCGCCTCGTGCGGCAGGAAATGGATCGTCAGCCAGTCGACTACGTCGTTCCCTCTGCATTCGTTCATCGTCTCCCCTTATTGGCCGGGACGATCGCGGGCAGGTTCCCGCCATCGCCATTGTCCGGCTTGCATTATGTTTTTGATTATGGGGGAAAGCGCCGCCGCTCGTGACTGTTGGTAGAAATAATCGAAAAACTGATTAAAAAAATGCCGCCCGGGGCAAGCGGGCGGCATCGGTTGCGTACGGGCGCGCCGGGATCAGTGGTCCGTGTGCAGGTACGACGGCGTTTTCGGCAGCCGCGTGCTGAACCAGAACGCAATCACCATCATCACGGTCACGTAAATGAAGAACCAGTTTTCGTGGCCCAGGTTTTTGAACGTCAGACCCACGAACTCGGCCGAGCCGCCGAACAGGGCGTTCGAAATGGCGTACGAGAAGCCCACGCCCAGCGCCCGCACTTCCGGCGGGAACATCTCGGCTTTGACCAGGCCGCCGATCGACGTGTACAGGCTGACGATGGCCAGCGCCGCCGTGATCAGGATGAACGCATACACGGGGCTGGCATTACCGCGCAACATGGCCAGGATCGGGTACGTGGCAATGGCGCCCAGGCCGCCGAACAGCATCATCGACGTGCGGCGGCCGATGCGGTCGGCCAGCATGCCAAACAGCGGCTGCATGCACATGTACAGGAACAGCGCACCCGTCATCACCACGCTGGCCGTCTTGGCCGGCATGCCGGACGTGTTGACCAGGTACTTTTGCATATACGTGGTGAAGGTGTAGAAGATCAGCGAGCCGCCGGCCGTATAGCCGAGCACGGTGATGAACGCCGCGCGGTGGTTCTTGAATATCCCGGCCAGGGTGCCGGCTTCCTTGTTGGCCATGTCGGCCGGCTTGCTGGTTTCATGCAGCGTGCGGCGCAGCAGCAGAGACACCAGCGCGGCAATCGCGCCGATCACGAACGGAATGCGCCAGCCCCATGCTTTCAGTTCCGCTTCCGACAGGAACTGTTCCAGCGCCACCACCGTCAGCACGGCCAGCAGCTGGCCGCCGATCAGGGTCACGTACTGGAACGACGAGAAGAAGCCGCGCTGGCCGCGCAGCGCCACTTCGCTCATATAGGTCGCGGTGGTGCCGTACTCTCCGCCCACGGACAGGCCCTGAAACATGCGGATCACCAGCAGCAGGATGGGCGCCGCCACGCCGATGGTGGCGTAGGTGGGCAGCACGGCAATGGCCAGCGAGCCGGCGCACATCATCAGCACCGAGATCAGCATCGAGCGCTTGCGGCCCACACGGTCGGCAATGCGGCCGAACATCCAGCCGCCGATCGGACGCATCAGGAATCCCACGGCAAACACGGCGGCGGACTTCAGGAATTCCGTGGTCGGGTTACCGCTGGGGAAGAACTGGCTGGCAAAATAAATCGAGGCGAACGAATAAACGTAAAAGTCGAACCATTCGACCAGGTTGCCCGAAGAGGCGCTGATGATGGCAAAAACGCGTTTGCGTTTTTCCTCGGCGGTGTAGTGCGGTTGTGCGGTTACGGTCATGCAGTGCCTCGCGAAATGTTGAAATGTTTTGTTGTCACTTTTGATTGTAAAGCAAAGCAACAATTATCGCCGACACAAGCTGTTCCGCGGCAACCCTATCTGCGCGCGAGCGGCTTGCAATGTGACGGTCCGGTTAGCGACCGCACGATGAGGCTGGCTTGACGGGTGTATCGTCAGATCATCCTACCAACAGGAGTATCACCATGAACCTGATGACGCCAACTACCATGGGCGAGCTGCGGCAGATGCTGGCCGCCGCCGACGACCTTGCAGGAAATCACGTGCTGTGGATCGACGCGCACGGCGGCGTGCACCTGTCGCTGGCCGGGTCCGGCGTCGG
>JBEVMD010000219.1:0-7028 GCA_040508835.1 Duganella sp.
CAGCAGGCCGATCAGGCGCAGCCGTTCGGGGTCGATGCCGGGCGGCTCGGCGCCCGCGTGGGCAGCGGCGCGCACGCGGGCGCTGCTGGCGGCGCGCTGCTTGTCGGTGGCTTCGGCGCGCGGCGTCGCTCTGGTCCCGGCGGCGCCTGCCGCTGCGTGCGCGGCGCCTGCGGCGGTTGCCCGCGCCGCGTCTGCGGCGGTCGTTTGCCTTGCGCCTGCGGCAGTGGTTTGTGCTGCGCCTGCGGCGGTCGCCTGCGCTGCGCCGGCCGACGCTGTGGAGGCGGCGCGCGATGGGACGGCGTCCAGGAACGGGTCGCGGCCGTCGCCGGCAGCCGGCGCTGCGTGCGTTTCCGGCACGCGTGACGGTGCGGTGGCCGGCGGCGCTGCCGAATCGGGCGCCAGGTCGAAGGCCAGCCCGCTATCGGCGCGCAGGTCGGGCAGCGGGTCCGGTGACGGACGCGGCGTCAGGCTGGCGGCCGGTGGCGACGGCGGCGGCGGTTCCAGGCTGAACGACGGTTCGAAATCCAGGCTCAGCTCGCGCCTTGGCGCGGCGGCGTCCGGGACCGGCGACTGCGCTGCGGACGCGGGGGACGTGGACACTGCGGGCGCGGCAGGCGTCAGCGCCAGGATATCGTCGAACTCCTGGGACGGCTTGTCCACTTCCGGTTCGTCGGCGGCGTTTTGTTTGGCGCGCTCGGCTTTCTTGAGCGCTTGCATTAATAAGCTCATGATCCGTTGGCCTTGGCGGTAGGGACGGGATAGGTGGATGGCAACGCGTACGGCTCGTTATCGGGCTCGCCCGGCAGCAGGTAGCGGTAATCCTTGTAGTCGCCGTTCATGCTGGCGTCCTTGACCACGATCGGCCGGATGAAGATCACCAGCTCGGTCTTGGTGCTGCTTTCGTTACGGTACGAGAACAGGTCGCCGATCACCGGCATCGAGGACAGCACCGGGATGCCGTCCTTGAGGTTGTCCACGCTGTCCTGCATCAGGCCGCCCATCACGGCGATCTGGCCGCTCGGCACCTTCATCAGCGATTCCAGCTCGCGCGCCTGGATCACCGGCACCCGGCTCTGCACGCCGGCCGTGGCCAGCGCCGGATTGGGATCGTTGACGTACGAGACGATGCGGGTGATGGTGGGGCGCACGTTGATGGTCACTTCATCGTTGTCCGCAATCTGGGGCGTCACGCTCATGACAAACCCCACCGGCACCGTTTCCAGCTTCGATTCGTACACGGCCTGCGAAATGGGCGTGCCGGTGCTGCCCAGCACGGCCGGCGTGACCTTGATCGAGAAGAACACATTGTTGTCCACGACCTTGAGCAGCGCGGTCTGGTTGTTCATCACGCTGATTTTCGGGCTGGACAGGACCTTGACCTTGCCGAACGATTCCAGCAGCTGGATGGCCGCCTTCAGGTTGCCCAGCTTGCCGGTCGGATTGAGGTAATTGAGCGCAAACGCGCCGGGCGACGTGCCCACGTTGACGCCGCTGGGCAGGCCGTTGGCGCCGCTCACGCGCTGGCTGAACTCGACGCCGCCGCCCGTCACGCTGGACCAGTTGATGCCCTGCTGGTAGTTATTACTGAGTTTCACTTCCAGCACGGTCGCTTCGATCAGCACCTGCCGCTTGGCGGCACCGAGCACGATGTCGAGGAATTCGCGGATTTTTTCGTGCTGGCGCGCGGTGGCGCGCACGGCAATCAGGCCGCCCTCGGCATTGACGATCACGGAATTGGTGGTGGTATTGCGGGCGCTGCCAAAGGCGCCGCCGCCGTCGAACGGCGATGGCTGCTGGGCTTGCGCACCTTGCGCGCCCTGGCCCGATTGCTGGCCCGACTGGCCGCTCTGCTGCGCCGCTGGCGGCGCGGCCAGCGGATCGACCAGGCGGTCGTTGATGGTGGTCGGGCGCAGCATGTCGCGGATATTTTTTTCCAGGCTGTACCAGAAATTATTGTCCGAGCGGTTCGTGACCACGGTGGTCGAGTTGTTGCTGGGGTTGCTGGTGGCGTTGCCGGCCGCGTTGCCGGCGCCGGTCGCGCCGGTCGTGCCCGCAACCTGGGTGGCGCCGACCGGGTTGGACGCGCTGCCGCCGCCACCGGTGGTGGAAATCTGGGTGGCGATGTTCACGCTGCTGCTGGTGCTGCGGGCGATGTTGACGTAGTCGACCTTGTAATTGCGCCACTCGGGCGAATCGGGCAGGACCGTAAGGGTGCCGTTGCTGATCTCGTAACGCATGTCCACCTGGCGCTGGATGCGGCTCAGTAGTTGCGGCAGCGTCTGGTCGAGCGCGTTGAGCGTGACATTGCCTTCGATGCTGGGATGCACATCCACGTTGAGGCCGGCGTCGCGCGCCAGCGCAAACAGCAGCGACTGCACCGGCACCTTGTGCACGGTGACGCTATAGGTTTCCACCTTGGCCGTGGGCTTGGGCGGCGGCAGCATGGTGCTCTGGCGCACCGGCTCGGGGATCACGCCTGCCGGGCGCGCGGGTTCGGAAATATGCGACGGCGACGGTGGCAGCGACCGCGTGGCGCATCCGCCCAGGATCACACTGCAAGCCACTGGAACGAGGGAACTGGCGATTTTTTTCATTGAGTCTTTCCGGCCCAGGGCATTAGCAGGATGTTGTAAATATGCAATTATAGCGTCCATCATCTTACAATTTGGAAGGGGCTGCAAGGACGGTCCAACAGATTGCGGCAAATAGCAGACACATCAAACACGCGATGGCGACCGGGCGCGTGGCAAACCGTTGCCACCAGCGCGGCAGCGGCCGGTTGCGGTGAAACGGCGACTCGGCAATCGCCAGCCTGGCGTGTTGGGCGCTGACCACCACGGCGTCGTCGGCAAACGCGGCCAGCAGCGCCTTGTCGGCCAAAATGTTAATCCGGCGCACGATACCTTCGGACGCGTCCGCAATCAGCCGCACCGCTTGCGCGCTGAACACGGCCGTGCCGTCGTGTCCGGCCGCAGCCAGCCGGAACGCCAGGAATTCGGCCACCAGTTCCGGCGCCATGGCTGGCACGTCGAAACTGTGGGTGATGCGTTCCTTCAGCTGGCGCATGCGGGGCAGGGCCAGGTGCTGGTCCAGTTCCGGCTGGCCGAACAGCACGATCTGCAGCAGCTTGCTGCTGGCCGTTTCCAGGTTGGTCAATAGCCGGATCGCTTCCAGCGTGTCGAGTGGCATGGCCTGCGCTTCCTCGACCAGCAGCACCACGTGCCGGCCCTGGCCATGGCGGCCGATCAGATGCGCATGCAGCGCGCGCTGCACTTCATCGACGCGGTAGCCGCGCGTGGCCAGGCCCAGCTCGGCGGCAATCGCGTACTGCACGGCCACTGGATCGAGGTTGGGGTTGACCAGGTAAATCACTTCGATGTGGGGCGGCAACTGGCTTTCCAGCATGCGGCACAACATGGTCTTGCCGGTGCCCACTTCGCCGGTGACCTTGACGATGCCCTCGCCGTGGCACACCGCGTACAGCAGCGCCGCCAGGATCTCGCCGCGCGTATTGCCGGCATAGAAACACGCCGGGTTGGGCGTGATGCCGAACGGGGTTTCGCGCAGGCCGAAGTGTTCCTGGTACATGGCTGAAGGTCCGCTGAATGTCACGCGATACAAGCCAGGAAGGCTTGCTCGAGGGTGTCGGCGCCATACAGCGCGCGGCAGTCGGCCGGGGTGCCGGCAAACCGGATCGCGCCGTCGTGCAGGATGGCCATGCGGTCGCACAGCTCGTCGATGTCGGCCAGCGCGTGCGACGTCAGAAACAGGGTGCTGCCCGCGCGGTGCAGCGCGCGCAATCGTTCTTTCAGCAGCGCGCGCGCTTTCGGATCGAGCCCGCTCATCGGTTCATCGAGCACATATAACCGTTTTTTTGCCAGCAGGCAGGCGGCCAGGCCCAGCTTCTGGGTCATGCCCTTGGAATAGCTGCGCACGGTTTTGGTCAGCGCGGCCGGATCGAGGTCGAGCGCGGCCAGCATGGCGTCCACGGCGGCCCGGTCGTATGCCAGTCCCTGCAGGGTCAGCAGGTATTTGAGGAAGTCGGCGCCGGTCAGGTAATACGGCGGGGTGAAGCGTTCGGGCAAAAAGCCCAGCGGCGCGCGGCTGGCCGGGCGGTCGTGGGGCTGGCCGAAAATGGTGATGGCGCCGCCGTCGAGCGCACAGAAATCGAGCAGGCATTTGATCAGGCTGGTCTTGCCGGCGCCGTTGACGCCCACCAGGCCGAAACACTCGCCTGGCTGCAACGCCAGGTTCACTCCTTGCAACACGCTGGCGGAGCCATAGCGTTTGACGACTTGCTGGAAGCGCAGGGCAGTTTCGGTCATTGAAGCGGGGGAGCGGAGTAGCCGGTAGGAAACGAAACCACACTGTAGCGTATTCGTACGCGGAATGCGACATGGTTTCGTATTTCTTCATCGCAAATGTCACATTCTCGTCTAGAATGTTCGCAAGTTGTCGTGAGGCATCATCCATGGCTTTGCCAACTAGTCAATACAGTCTATCGAGGAGCGGGTATGGCAAGGCCGGAGAAAGTCAGGCTGGGGGAAATCCTGGTGCAGCAAAAGCTGCTCTCGGAAGAGCAACTGGGCCTGGCCCTGACGGAACAGAAACGCAGCGGGCGCAAGCTGGGCCGTGTGTTTGTCGAGAACGGCTACGTCACCGAAGAGCAGATTGCCAACGCACTGGCGCGCCAGCTCAGCATTCCGTACCTGAACCTGAAGTTTTTTAACGTCAATCCGGAGATCGTTCGGCTGTTGCCGGAAACGCAAGCGCGGCGGTTCCGCGCGCTGGTGCTGGAAGACCGCCATGGCACGCTACTGGTGGGCATGTCCGACCCGACCGACCTGTTTGCGTACGACGAGATTTCGCGCATCGTCAAGCAGACCATCGAACTGGCCGTGGTCAACGAGACCGAAGTGCTGGGCGTGATCGACCGCATCTACCGCCGCACGGACGATATTTCCGACCTGGCGCGCGAGCTGGAACAGGATATCGGCGACGTCTCGGTGGACTTCGGCGCGCTGGCCGCCAACCCGAACCTGGAAGAAGCGCCGATCGTCAAGCTGCTGCAATCGGTGTTCGACGATGCGGCGCAGGTGCGCGCGTCCGACATCCACATCGAGCCGCAGGAAGGCCGGCTGCAGATCCGGTTCCGCATCGACGGCGTGCTGCACCTGCAGACCGAGACCGATATCAAGATCGCGCCGTCGCTGGCGCTGCGCTTAAAGCTGATGTCGGACCTCGACATTTCCGAAAAACGCCTGCCGCAGGATGGCCGCTTTGCCGTGCGCGTGCGCCAGCAGCGCATCGACGTGCGTATTTCCACCATGCCCACCCAGCATGGCGAATCGGTGGTGATGCGCTTGCTGAACCAGGGCGCCACCGCGCTGCGGCTCGACGCCATCGGCATGCCGCGCGCGCTGGTGGAGAAATTCCGCGCCATCGTGCAGCGCCCCAACGGGCTGGTGCTGGTGACGGGGCCGACCGGCAGCGGCAAGACCACCACCTTGTACTGCGCGCTGGCCGAGCTCAATTCGGTGGAAAAAAAGCTGATCACGGTGGAAGACCCGGTGGAATACCGGCTGGCCGGCATCAACCAGGTGCAGGTCAACGACAAGATCGACCTCAATTTTGCCCGCGTGCTGCGCTCGGCGCTGCGGCAGGACCCGGACATCGTGCTGGTGGGTGAGATGCGCGACCAGGAAACCGCGCAGATCGGCCTGCGCGCCGCCATGACCGGTCACCTGGTGCTCTCGACGCTGCACACCAACGATGCGGTCAGCACGCCGCTGCGGCTGATGGACATGGGCGTGCCGCGCTACATGGTGGGCAGTTCGCTGCAGGCCGTGCTGGCCCAGCGGCTGGTGCGCACCATCTGCGAAAGCTGCACCACGCCGTACGCGCCCACGCCCACCGAGCGCGAATGGCTGAGCCTTGAACTGAACGACAAGGTGGACAAGGCCCGTTACTTCCACGGCAAGGGCTGCTCGCATTGCAACGGCATGGGTTATCGCGGCCGTACCGGCGTGTATGAACTGCTGGAAATGACTCGCGCGGTGGTGGACGCCGCCAACGATCCCGATCCCGCCCACTTTTTAAAGGTGGCGCAACAGCAGATGGCGGGCGAGACGCTGCGCCGCCACGCCGTGCAACTGGTGGTGCAGGGCCGCACGACGATTACCGAAGCCATGCGCATCAGCAACCAGGTCGAGGAATAACGTGCCGTATTTCGCCTACAAGGCCCGCAACGCGCGCGGCGAACTGATGCAGGGCGTGCTCGAGGCGGCCGACAGCGGCGCCGTGGCCGACCAGCTGTTCAACACGGGCGTGACGCCGATCGAGATCGCCGTCACGCAAAAACGCGTGCCCGACGACGGCGAGGGCTGGTGGGCCAGGCTGCTGGAAAAGAAAGTGACGTCGATGGACGTGCAGCTGTTCAGCCGCCAGCTGTACACCCTGCTCAAATCGGGCGTGCCCATCATGCGCGGGCTGGCCGGGCTGCAGGAGTCGGCCGTCAGCAAATCGTTCGGCAAGGTGATCAAGGATTTGCGCGAGTCGCTCGACTCGGGCCGCGAACTGTCGGCGGCCATGCGCCGCCATCCGGACGTGTTTTCGCCGTTTTACCTGTCGATGGTACGGGTGGGCGAGATGACGGGCCGGCTGGAAGAAGTGTTCCTGCGCCTGTTCGACCACCTGGAATTCGACCGCGACATGCGCGAGCGCGTCAAAACCGCGCTGCGCTATCCGAGCTTTGTCGTGTTTGCCATGATCGCGGCCATGGCGGTGGTAAACATCTTTGTGATACCGGCGTTCGTTGGGGTGTTTGCCAGTCTGAACACGGAGCTGCCGTTGATGACGCGGGTGCTGATCGCCACGTCCAATTTCACGGTGCGGTACTGGCCGGCGATCGCGGTCGGGCTGGCACTGGGCGGCTGGGCCTTTCGTAACTGGATCCGCACCCAGAACGGGCGCTACCGCTGGGATAAATTCAAGCTCACCATTCCCGTCGCCGGCAAGATCATCACCAA
>JBEVMD010000358.1:0-7135 GCA_040508835.1 Duganella sp.
CGGCGCGCGAGACCGAGATCCACCAGCAGGTCTGGATGATCGACGGTGTGATGGAGATGACGGTGGGCGACGAGCACTGGCGGCTCGAGACCGGCGACTGCCTGGCGATGCGGCTCGATCGCCCAATCGTCTACCGCAACCCGACCCGCTCGCCGGCGCGCTACCTGGTGGCGCTGGTGACCTTGCCTTTCGGACCCTCACGGAGGATGGGATGAACGACGATGGCGTGATGATCCGGCGCATGGGCGCCAACGAGGCCTCGGCCTGTGTCGAGGCGCTGGCCGATCTGCTGATCGACTGTGTGCACGGCGGCGCCTCGGTCAGCTTCATGGCGCCGCTGCCGGTGGCCAAGGCCCTGGCCTTCTGGCAGGGGGTGGCCGACGGCGTGGCGCGTGGGGAACGCCTGCTGCTGGTGGCCGAGGATGGCAGCGGCATCGTCGGCACGGTGCAGCTGGTGCTGGCCCAGCCCGACAACCAGCCGCACCGGGCCGATGTGGCCAAGATGCTGGTGCACCGGCGTGCGCGCCGCCAGGGCACCGCTGCCCGCCTGCTGGCGGCCGCCGAAGATGCCGCCCGCGGCGCCAGCAAGACCGTGCTGGTGCTGGACACCGTCACCGGTGGCGACGCCGAGCGCCTGTACCAGCGCGCCGGCTGGCAGAGCGCTGGCGTCGTGCCCAGATATGCGCTCATGCCCGATGGCGCTTACTGCGCCACCACCTTCTTTTACAAGCACCTGTAACGCTGCTTACGCGAAGTCGGTCTCGCCGTCGATCACCTGCGGGTGGCCGCTCATGGCGCGCGAGGTCTGCATGCCCGCCATGACTGCCGCTTCCACGCAGCCGGCGTTGATGCCCGTCTTGATCCAGTCCCCCGTCAAAAACAGGTTTGAAAATCCCGACTGGTCGGCGCGCAGCCGGTACTTCGTGCTGCCCACCACCGACATCACGTAGCGCTCGGACGGGTCGACGTTGGCGCGCCAGTACTGGGCGTCGAAACGCTGCACGCCGGTGGCGCCGCTGGCGTCCACCAGCCATTGCCACGGGAACGCGCCGGCCGGACCGGCGGCCGACCATAGCGACGCAATTTCGTGCCCCAGCTGGTGGATGGCGCCGTCCTTGGCCTGCTGCGCCATGCGCGCCGGGAAGCCGGTGTCGGACGCGGGCGGATACGCCGCCACCGGCAGCGCGCTGCAGAAGTACGACACGTTGCGCGGCGCCAGACCGGCCGGCCAGTCCTCGCGCTCCAGCAGCTGGTCCATGGGCGCCCACGTGTCGAACGGTTCCGTGAAGCCGCTCAGTACGGGCTGCTGCCCGTCCGGCTGGTGCGACCAGCCCATTTGCGCCAGGTCCTTGTCCAGCCACACCTGGTAGGCCTGGGTGGCCACCGTCTGCACCTTGTCGGACGTGGCCAGCAGCGCCGGGCTGTGCGCCAGCAGTTGCGGGCACAGGACGGGCAGCGAGCCGATGGAAATGCCGAACACCACCTGGTCGAAATCGACGCCGCGTTGCAAGACCTTGACCGGCAGCGGCGCGCCGAAGCGCTCCTGGTACACCTGCGGCCAGTCGGTCCAGTGCGATTCGAGGTTGATCTCCCTGACCTGCAGCAGCTCCGCCTGGTCGGGGTCGAGCTGGGCGTAGTTGGGGTGGCTCGGCCAGCAGTCCAGCCCTTTGACGTCCACCAGCGGCTGGTAGGCGCCATTGACCCTGACTTGCTGCGTCATGCGGATGCTGCCGATCTGCTGCCCGTCCGGCACCAGTTCCTCGACCTTGTGGAAGAATTCGAACTTGACGCCGCGCGCCAGCAGCGCCTGGTACAGCGGCGTAAACACCACGTCGCCCATCCCCGCCTGCATCTTGAACATGATGCCGCCCTTGTAGCACAAGCCGATGCGCGCCATGGCCCGCAGCAGCGTGCCCGCCTCGATATTGGGCCGGTCGAAGTCGCCGCCCTCGTAGGCGAACACCAGGTCGTAGAAGCCGCGCACGGGCGCCGAGTTGACGGACAGTTCCTCGTCGCCGCCATGCTTGCGCAGCCAGTCGCGGAAGTCGATCTCGTTGATCACGTCGAAACCGTGCTTGATCACGCCGTCGTCGAACACGCCCTTCATGACGGTGATGCCCAGGTCGAGGCAGATGAACAGGCGCCGCACATCGTCCACGATGTCGTTGTCCGCTTCGGCGCGCACGATCATCTTCTGGTAGCGGCCATGCAGGCGCTTGCGCACGCCCACCATCACGCCGGCCAGCGCGTGGTGCTGGGCCGCGGTATGCGCGCTGGCGTCGGCCGACAGGTTGGCCACCATGCCGGCCATGGCGCTGGCCACCAGTTTCAGGTCTTCCGCCAGTTCGCCCACGGTGTTGGCCACGCCCTCGGCCAGGTGGTACAGCCAGTCGGGCAGGATGCCGGTGTGGTGCGGATGGTCGCGCTCATTGAGCTCCAGCGCCCCGGTCAGGCGGTCGAGGCTCTTGATCCAGTGCTCGATCCAGCCCACCATGGCCACGGCCAGCTGCCACAGCGTGATTTCCTGGTCGCCCTCGCCCGGTTCGCCCGGCAGCGATGGAAACACGATCGACCAGTTGCGCCACTGGTCGCCCACCTGTTCCGACAGCGCCACGTAGTCGTGCTGCTTGAACGCGTCGCGCCACGTGGCCAGCGGCGCGCCGGCGGGGCGATCGAGGCTGGCATACGCCTGCTTGATCATCTTGAAGGCGTTGGTGTAAAAGCCGAACCAGATGTGCAGGCCGTGCTCCTCGATGCGCTGGCCGTACTGCGGATTGCGCCCGCTGGCGCCCTTGCCGCCCAGGCGCCAGCCCTGCTGGTACACGGTGATGTCGTACTTGTTCTGCCAGCCCGGCTGGTCGCTCAGGTAGTAAGCGGTGGTCATCGAGCCCACGCCGCCGCCGAGGATGGCGATCTTCTGCGGCGCGATGGCGGAATTGTCGATCAGCTCCGCGCCCGGCTGCGCCGTGAAGTCGAAGTTCAGGTAGTACGGCAGGATGGCGTCCTGCGGGCCCAGTTGCAGACCCAGCGTCTGGTCCAGCGGGAAGCTGTCGAACGCATGCAGCACGGCCTCGTAGTCGTAGCCCAGCAGCTTGCCGCTGTGGATCTTGTCGATGGTGGCCGGCGCCGCCAGGATGGCCTGGTACACGGCCTTGATGCCCGCGCTGTCCGGGAACTGCTTGAGGAAGATCTGGTCGATGCGCGGATTTCTCAGCAGCGAGACGATGTCGTCCCAGCCCGCCACGTCGAGGTTGAAGAAGTCGGGGATCGACCAGAACAGCTTGAGCGCTTCTTCGATCAGATCGAGCACGCTGTGCACGGGTTTTTCGCCGCCGGTTTTTTGCGTGGCGTTCACTTCCAGCAGCGGGTGCATGGCAATTGGCGTCTGCGGCGAAAACGGGTGAAAACCCTTGGCTGCGACGGCGCAGCGCAGCGGCTCCGTGCCCGCCAGCGGGATCTCGTAGTCGCACAGGTATTTCGGGTAGCCGAACAGCTCGCGGCCGTTGATCAGCGCCATGCCGTCGTCGACAAAGATGTGCGCCGGGTAGTAATAGATGTGGGCCAGCTCGCCCTCTTCGTCCATGGCGCCCACCATGATCCAGGTGACGATGTCGATCTCCGTGATCCAGCCCTTGGCCAGGTCCACGGGGTCGGTCGAGTTGGCGTGGTTCACCCGGGTAAAAGTCGTCAGCACGTACGGCGAGATGGCCTTGAAGCGCATGCGCTCGCCGGCCACGCAGTTGAGCGTCTGGTCTAGCGTGGCCTGCAGCCTGGCGCTGTCGCCCTTGATGAAGAAGCCGTACATGTCGGCGTTCTTCAGTTGCAGCGGCGCATGCATCAGCGCCGAACCGCCCTGGTAAATGTATGAAGGTCTGGTTGCCATAAAAGCCCAAGTTAAGGATTAAACAAGACTGCCAGTGTATGCCAAAACCCCGTTAAGTTGCCGAAATAAAATATTCATCTGTGGTGTACGATCCATTTATGAGACAGTCCACCCCCCATCAGCCCCACGATAAACCGGACGGCCGCACGTCCATCCTGCTGCCCTCCGGCTTTGTCCTCAACCTGCTCCAGCCCGACGCCACCGGCATGCCCATCACCGACATCGCGCTGTGCCTGGCGTCGCAGCCGCGCTGGGGCGGCGCCGCGCGGCCCTGGTACTCGGTGGCGGAACACTCGATCATGACGTCGCGCCTGGTGCCGCCGCAGTTTGCGTACGCGGCGCTGATGCACGACTGCGAGGAATTTCTCGGCGACTGGCCGTCGCCGGTCAAGGTGATGCTGGGGCGCGACTACGTCAAGCAGCGCGTCCATCCCGTCAAGCAGGCGCTGCGCCGCCGCTTCGGTTTCCAGGACGATGTCCCCGAGATCAAGCACGCCGACCTGGTGTGCATGGCCACCGAGCTGCGCGACCTGCTGCCGCCGGCCTGGATGGAATGGGGCCACCTGCCGCCGCCGGCCGCCGGGAAGATCGTGCCGGTGGGTCCGGACCGCGCGTACACCTTGTTTTTGCAGCGCTTCGACGAGCTCGAATTCCAGGCGCTGTAACGCCCCTGTCATCGAAAAATACCTAAGGCCAGGCAGGCACTCACCCGATAGGGTAAGCAGCGCTTGCTTTGTCATACTTTTTAACCATTCGACCATACCTTTGTATAACTATACGGCGCAGGCGCGGGTGCGCAAAATAGCACCATACAATCACCCGAGGAGTACGACCATGAATACGCTCAATTCCGCATCCATCGTTATCGCCGATGTCCACCCGTTGATCCGCGCCGGCATGGCGTCGCTGATCGAGAAGCAGGACTCGTTCACGTTGCTGGGCCAGGCCGCCAACGGCCAGCAGGCGATGGAAATGTGCGAGCGCCTGCAACCGGACCTGCTGCTGATGGATTTGAACATGCCCGACTGCGACGGCATCGAGGCGATCGGCCGCATCAGCGCGCGCCATCCGGGCGCCAAGATCATCATCCTCAGCGGCCACGAAGCGGAAGACGAAGCGGACCGCGGCATGCGCGCCGGCGCCAGCGCGTACATGGCCAAGAGCGCGCCGCTCGACGACCTGATGGCGTGCATCCATACCGTGCTGTCCGGTAAAAAATACATGATGCCGGAAATGGCGATCAAGCTGGCCAGCCGCATCCATGGCAACCAGCTGACCCCGCGCGAACGCGACATCCTCGGCCACCTGGCCACCGGCATGAGCAACAAGGTCATCGCGCGCGCGGCCGGCATCGGCGTGGGCACGGTCAAGTTCCACGTCAAGAGCATCATGTCCAAGCTCAACGTCTGCACCCGCACCGAAGCGGCGATGGTGGCAGCGCGCCGCGGCCTGGTGCACTTCTCATAAAACAAAGCAATACCAGTTACAAACTTTGCAAGTTGTGCTAGCATAATTATTTTTGCTGAGCACTAAAAATGATCGTCGGGATAGATTTAGGCACCACCAACAGTTTGATCGCGGTCTGGGAACACGGCGCCCCGCGCCTGATCCCGAACAGCCTGGGCGACGTCTTGACCCCATCGTGCGTGAGTGTCGACGAAGATGGCTCCATCCTCGTCGGCCGCGCCGCCCGCGAGCGGCTGCAGACCCATCCCGACCGCACGGCGGCAGTCTTCAAGCGGTACATGGGCAGCGACAAGACGCTGCGCCTGGGTCAGCGCGAATTCCGCCCCGAAGAATTATCGGCGCTGATTTTGCGCTCGCTGAAGGAAGACGCCGAGGCGGTGCTGGGCCATCCCATCGAGGAAGCCATCATCACGGTGCCGGCGTACTTTTCCGACAGCCAGCGCAAGGCCACGCGCGCAGCGGGACAACTGGCCGGCCTGCGCGTGGAGCGCCTGCTGAACGAACCCACTGCAGCGGCGCTCGCTTACGGCATCCACCAGCGCGACGCCGAGACCCGCTTCCTCGTGTTCGACCTGGGCGGCGGCACGTTCGACGTGTCGGTGCTGGACCTGTTTGAAGGCGTGATGGAAGTGCGCGCGTCAGCCGGCGACAATATGCTGGGCGGTGAGGATTTCGTGCTGGGCATGGTCGATCATTTTCTCGAGCACCACAAGCTGCCGGCCACGCTCAAGAATGCGCCGCACTTCATGCAGCGCCTGCTGGCATCCGCCGAGCGGGCCAAGCGCGCCTTGAGCGACAAGTCAGCGGCCAGCATGGACATCGTCCACGACGACGCCAGCTATACACTCGACATGGACGAAGCGGCGCTGGAACGCATCTGCACCGTGCTGCTGCGCCGGCTGCGCGATCCGATCGAGCGCGCGCTGCGCGACGCCAACCTGAAAATTTCCGAACTCGACAACATCGTCCTGGCCGGCGGCGCGACCCGCATGCCCATCGTGCGCAAACTCGTGGCGCGCATGTTCGGCCGGTTCCCCGCTTGCGATATCAATCCCGACGAAGTGGTGGCGCTGGGCGCGGCCGTACAGGCCGGCCTGAAAATGCGCGACGCCGCGCTCGACGAAGTGGTGATGACCGACGTGTCGCCCTACTCGCTGGGCATTGCAGTCTCGATGCGGGTGGGCGACGGCCGTTCCGACGGCCATTTCGATCCCATCATCGAACGCAACACGCCGGTGCCGGTGAGCCGCGTCAAGCAGTACCACCCGGTCAGCGACCATCAAAAACTGCTGGAGCTGCGCGTGTACCAGGGCGAAGCGCGCATGACGCGCGATAACATCCTGCTGGGCAGCCTCAATGTCAAACTGCCAGGCTTGCCGGCGGCCGACAGCGGCATCGACATCCGTTTCACGTACGACGTCAACGGCCTGCTGCAAGTGCAGGCGACCGTGGTCAAGACCCAGCAAGTGCACACCCTGCTCATCGAGGGAAATCCGGGCCTGCTGTCGGAAGAGGAGATTGCGCAGCGTTTCATTTCGCTGTCGGAACTGAAGATCCACCCGCGCGACCGCATCGAGCACCGCACCCTGCTCGCGCGCGGCGAGCGCCTGTACCTGCAGATGCGCGGCCACGGCCGCGAGTGGTTCGGCGCGCAGATTGCCGCCTTCGAACAGGCGCTCGATACGCAAGACCAGCGCGCGGTCGGTGCCGCGCGCAAGCAGTTCGAGTCCCTGCTCAACGACGTCGAACACGACAGCTTCGTGACGCCGCTTGGCGAAACCGAGT
>JBEVMD010000394.1:0-12389 GCA_040508835.1 Duganella sp.
TCGGAAGATGCACTATGAGCAGTCATCAGCTTGCTGGTACGGCGGGCATGATCGTGGACAGTGAAGTCTCCGACGGCTGCATTCGGGCCAGAAGCTGACGGAGTCTTTGAGGTTGAACTTGGAGCGTAAATGCAGGTAGCAATCAAGGTTGGCAAGTGTTGTTTGCTTCTACTGATCGGGATTTCCATTGCGGTCCTATGGGTGTATTGCCACGGATTTCTGCCTAATGAGTTTTATGGTGGCAATGCGATTAATCCCGACGCTGAGCGGCTTAGTGGCATGATTACGCTTTCTGTCCTCTTTGCGGCCCCGGCTTGGCCAATTTATCGACTGTTTCCGGGGCGCACGGTTTTGGCTTCAGCAATAGTTGGATGGATACCCTTAGCCCTATCCTTGACTCTTGCGTACCAAACCAACATGGCGGTAAAGAGTGCTCTTTCGTTAAATCTGGCGGCTGTAGAAGGCGTGCTGTGCGGGTTGGCAATCATCTTAGGTGCTTGGACTGTTAAAGCAATATCGAAACCGAGTTTTTAAAACGGTCCAAATTCGGCCAAAAGCGGACATTGAAATGACCCGAGGAGGACGTACGAATGAGTGATGTTCCTTTCCCGATTCTGGATTGGCGAATCGACCAACAATGGCAGGCCAAGAGCTTCTTTAACTACGTTTGTGAACAAAGGAAACTTGTTACTGTTCTCGAAGCTATAAGCCGGAGACACAGCTACGCATACAACGAAGAGGAGTGCGTATTCCCAGATCTCGACGATCCTGACCCTTATTTTCACTTTGTCGGTGTGAAGTTTGGCGTGTCTGGTGAAGAAGTAGACGTCACTGAAGGCGAGTTTTGGTACTACATTGAGCGGGCAGCTCTGTTTTGGATGGAACGCAACGACGCAGATACCGATGCGATCAGGCGGATACTGCGGCGTATTCCTGACTGAGAAGGTCCCAATGGTTCGGGTCCACCCCTTGGTGACAGTCTATAAATTATCGAGCGTGGCAACATGCTAAACTGGCGCGACCGGCTGAGAGCGGCCAGCAGCAGACATTGAATATTCCCTCAAATTAGGAATCCATGACCTCACCACCGCTCACCTGCCGCGAATATGCCTATTTGCGTATTACTGGACCAGGAACTCATGAAGAGGTCACAAGCATTGTCGGGATTAAGCCGACAGAAGCTTGGAACGTTGGCGATATGAACCCTTGGAACGGCAAACCACGTAGCTTCATGAGCTGGCATCTAAGTAGTGGCGTTGACGACACAGTTGCGCTAGATTCACACTTAGAGGTGCTTTTTCAGAGGCTCAGCCCGAAATCGGAGGAACTCCGAAAGTTATGGGTAGATTTCGACATTACGCTTCAATGTGTTGGTTATTTTCCTGCTACAGGACACGGTCAAAGTTTTAGCCGTGAACAGATTCGACAAGCCGCGCAGCTAGGTTTATCGTTGGACCTAGATTTCTACTATGTCGAAGACCATGGACACGAGGTCTAAGGCCGAAATCGGCCAAGACCGGTCATTGATGGCGGAGCAAGGCCCCATCCGCTACAAAAAAATTTAAGAGGAACGCGTGGCTTTTTTTGAAGAACTACAACATCCACTCCACCTTGCCGTCTCAATGTTGGGCTGGACGACACCCTTGACTAGTCGTTCGACATGCAGCTAGCCAGCCTGGTGGCTCGGTAATTGGGAGCGATGGCTGGGACATAATGTCTTACCCGACCAAAGTGGAGCCGTCCGAGACTTTTCGCGTAACCTTCCGTTCGTATGTGACGTTCAGCGTAAGTCTCGAGCATTTTTTCCCTCCCGAGGCTGATGCGGAATTTGAAGGGGAACAGTTTCTTGAAGCCGCTTTAGATAAAGCGTTGAAATTTGACCGCTGACTGCGGATGTCCATGCGGCCACCTTCGGCCATTAACAGCCCTTCCGAATAAATCAACGATTTTCATGAACTGGAGAATATGACTGCATATCAATACGTTATTTCGCTGCGAATTTGGCATCCTGATATGCCCCAGGAAGAATTCTCTAGAATCATTGGAATCCGTCCAAAATATAGCTGGACAGTGGGAAGCCCTAGATTTTCGCCAAAAGGAAAGCCGCTCGGCGGTTTCCGGAAGAGTTCCTATTGGTCAGCAGCACTCACACCAGAAACCGCGCTTTCGGAAAACAATGAGATAGAGCCGGCGTTAGACGCGCAAATTGTGCGTTTTGCGCAGCAAGCGGATTTTTTCAATAGGGTTCGTTCCGAGGGGGGGAAAGCGGAATTCTTCGTTGGACTTTTCAGCGATGGAAATATTGTTGTCGATATTGAGCCTGCTCTCATGGCGCGACTCGCTCACGCTGGGCTCGGTATATGTCTTGACTATTATCCTTGGAAAAGGGATGAAAGCTCTGACTCGAGTTCGAGATAAACGCGACGGTCCGCTTTGGGGCGACGACGGCATGTGAAGGCAGCCGGGATATTTTCGCAACGCTAACCTGCTATGCAGGCGCAACCAGCCGAGAACGACCAAAAGCAGCCGCAACCCTGTGGGAGGCAGTCAGACCATGCAAAGACTGTCGTACTCGATAGTTGACGATTTGATTGCTCCAGCTTCCGCGCCTGATCACTGCCCAGTCCCTCCGTATCGCGTGTATTCACGCCGCCGGTTGTGGGGGCGTCATACCTAATGCCGGCAGGAGTACCCCATCGATAATCTCAACCAGGAAAGCATGATCGAACGGGCGACGCTGTATCAGCGCCCGATAGGCTGCCAACGACGGAATGATTTGCGCGACGGTGTCCACGTGCGCGTTGGCATGCACTTCGCCACGCGTGCGTGCGCGCTCGATCAAGGTGCGGTTGGCCGCGACCCATGGCGCCACGATCGCATCGTGACCTGCTTCAGCGAGCTTCGGATGTTGCGCCAGCATCGCCGCCATGCCCGCCATCGCCCGCATTTTCTGCTCCGCCTGCTCGACAGACTGCGGTCGGAATAAGGCAAGCAAATCACCGCGCAGCGTGCCCGTATCGGCAAGCTGTTCCAGATCGACGAGGCTGCGTTTCAATCTGCCGACTGCCTCTACCACCATCTCGCCCTTGGATGGCCACCTGCGATAGACGGTCGCCTTGCCCGCCTTTGCGCGCACGGCAACCATGTCCATCGTCATTCGTTCGTAACCAATCTCGGCAAGAATCGCAATCGCTGCATCGAGGATCGCCTCGTCGCGCGTGGCGTCGCGCGGTCTGCCGCCACCGTCACGCTGCGGGACGATAGCCGCCTGTATTTCTTTTGGTTCTACTGCGTGTGTCACTTGTCTGGATTTCATAATTTCGATACTATTCGGTTCCGGAACTATGTGGTTCCGTATCTGGCGGCTGATATCTTATCTCGCAATAACAAAGGACAATATTATGCGCTACAACCTTTTGGGCCAGACTGGCCTGTTTGTCTCGGAACTTAGTCTGGGCACAATGACCTTTGGTCACGCTGGCGGGCAGTATGCCGCTGCAAGCGGCGTGGGACAGGAAGATGTTGACGCCATCGTGCACAGGGCATTCTACGCCGGCGTCAATTTCATCGACATGGCGAATGTCTATGCCGACGGCCAGTCCGAAGCAATGGTCGGGCGCGCACTGAAAACCCTGGGCATTGCCCGCAAGGACGTGGTCCTGGCAACCAAATTCGAGCACGCGACGGGCGTCGGCCCAAACGACGGCGGCGCTTCGCGGGTGCACATCATGGAAGCCGTCAAAGCCAGCCTGAAGCGCATTGGTACCGACCACATCGACCTCTACCAGATGCATGGTTTCGACCCCGCTACGCCGGTCGAGGAAACCCTGCGCGCGCTGGACGACCTGGTGCGGCAAGGGCATGTGCGTTACATCGGCGTATCGAACTGGGCAGCATGGCAGGTCAGCCGGGCGCTGGGCGTGGCGGACCGGCTGCAGCTGCCTCGCTTCCAGTCGTACCAGTCGTATTATTCGCTGGTCGGGCGCGATGCGGAACGCGAAGTTGTCCCCATGCTGCAGGCGGAAGGCCTGGGCATGCTGGTCTACAGCCCGCTTGCGGGCGGCTATCTGACCGGCAAATACCGCGACGGCAAGACAGCCGGCCGGCGCGCGACGGTGCAGTTCCCGCCGGTCGATGAGCGACGCGGTGCGCTCCTCCTGCCGGTGATGGACGCTATCGCAACCGCGCAAGGTGTGTCGATGGAAGCGGTGGCGCTGGCCTGGCTGCGCCACCAGCGCGTGGTCACCAGTATCACGCTGGGTGTCAAAACGCCAGCGCAGCTGGAAGCCAATCTGGCCGCCGTGAACGTGACCCTGGACGACGATGCATTGCGCCAGCTGGCCCAAGCCTGCGCGCCGGCGCCTGAATATCCGGGCTGGATGCTGGCCAACAGCAGTGCGGCGCGCCTGGCCCTGCGCAACACCGGCAAGCTTCCGGTTCAGGCAGGGCCGGCCTGATGTTTCATATCGTGTTTGCCATCCCGGCGCTGTACGTCATCGGCCGCAGCGTCTGGCCGCTGCCGTGGGGCTGGGGCATCAAACTGGCGGTGGCAGTGCTGGTACTGCTCGCTTCGCAGTACCACTTGTACAGCCGCTGGTCTTCCGGCAGCGTGTTCTCTGCAGAGATGCCGCGCTCCGCGATCATTCTCTTCAACTGGGCCTTTGGCGCAATACTGTTGCTGGCCTTGTTCCAGATCGTGTTCGACCTGGCGGGACTGGGGCTGTTACTGGTACAGAAAAGCAGTCCACCGTTCGCGCACACCGTGCGCTACGTCATGGCGGCTGGTGCGATCGTGCTGGCAGCGATGGGCGTACACGCTGCCATACGCGTGCCGCCGCTCAAGGATGTCGAGATCGAGATCGCGCATTTGCCGGCCCCATTCGAAGGCTATACGATCTTGCAGCTCACGGACATGCATATCAGCCGCCTGTTTCCACGGGAATGGACGCAAGCGGTCGTCGCCAGCGCCAATGCACTGCAGGCGGACCTGGTCGTCGTGACCGGCGACCTGATCGATGGAACGGTTGCGGACCGGGCCGCCGACGTGGCGCCCTTGCGTGGCCTGGGCGCGCGGGACGGCGTGTTCGTCATCCCTGGCAACCACGAGTATTTCTTCGATCCGGCAGCATGGATGGTGCAGTTCGCGCAGCTGGGCATGACGGCCCTGGAAAACAGCCATGCCGTCATCACGCGGCCGGGCGCGCAGCTGGTACTGGCCGGTGTGGCCGATTTATCCGCTGTTGAAACGGGCTTTCCCGCGCCGGACCTGGGCAAGGCGCTTGCAGGTGCACCGTCACAGGCGCCGATCATCCTGCTCGATCATCAACCGAAACATGCCCGCGCCGCCGCCAGCCGGGGCGTCGCGCTGCAGCTGTCCGGGCACACGCATGGCGGCCTCGTGATGGGGATGGAACGCATCTTCGCGCTGGCTAACGGCGGCTATGTGTCCGGAAGTTACAAGGTGAAGGGGATGACGCTGTATGTCAGCAACGGGACGGCATTATGGGGCGGGCTGGCGCTGCGGCTTGGAAAACCCTCCGAATTGACGCGCATCACGCTGAGGAAAAAACGCGCAGGCAGCGAGAATGAATGCAGGTCTTGTGGCCTCGCGGCCGCTCCATAAGGCCACCACCGAACGGCCACCCTACGCCGGTATCGCCCGCCGCACCAGCAGCAGGTACGACATCGCCCCCATGAACGCCATCGCCGCGCCCGTCAGCAGCGCCGGCACGAAGGACCATGTCTGCGCAATATAGCCGGTGAGGATGGGCGCCAGCGCGCCGCCCAGGAAGCCGCCGAAGTTTTGCAGCGCGCCGAGTGACGCCACGCGGCTCGGTGGCGCCGCCACGGTCGCCAGCGACCAGGCGCAGGCTGATGAGGCGTTGGCCAGGAAGATCACGATCGCGATGCACGCGACCGCTACCACGTTGTTGTCGACCAGCGCGGCGGGGATGGTGAACACCACCATGCCCAGCGTGGACACCACCACCGCGTTGCGGCGGCCGGCCACGGGAGACGTTGCTGCGCGCGCCACGCGGTCGGACGCCCAGCCGGCAATCAGTGCCCCGGCAAAGCCGCACATGAACGGGACCGACGCGGCAATGCCCGCATAGGCCAGGTCCATGTGGCGCTCGGTGCGCAGGTAGCCGGGCAGCCAGGTCAGATACACCCAGTTCAGGTACACCGAGCCGAAAAAGCCCAGCATCATGCCCCACGTCACGCGGTAGCGGAACAGGGCCAGCCACGACGCCAGGCCCGTCTTGTCGGCCGTGGCGGCCACCTGGTCGATGTCCAGGTATGCCCGTTCGTCGACCGTCAGTTCGGCGCGCACCGGGTCGCGGTACAGCACCACCCACACCACGGCCGCGATGATGCCCAGCGCGCCCGTCACGAAGAACGCCCAGTGCCAGCTGGTGGCGGCAATCAGGGGCGCGAGCACCAGCGGCGCCAGCGCCACGCCCAGTGGCGAGGCCGAGTTGTACACGCCCGTTGGCGTGCCGCGTGCGCGCGCCGGAAACCAGTTGCTGACCACGCGCGCGGCCGCCGGAAACTGCGGCGCTTCGCCGATGCCCAGCGCAATGCGCGCCAGCACGAAGTAGCCGAACGTGGCGGCAAAGCCACCGGCCGCCTGCGCCAGCGACCACACCACGAGGCCGCCGCCCAGCAGCCAGCGCGGACCGATCTTGTCGACCAGCGCGCCCACCGGCAACTGGCATAGCGCGTAGCTCCACGAGAACGCCGACAGCAGCAATCCCATCTGCCCCAGCGACAGGCCCAGGTCGGCACGGATGTATTCATTGGCCACGGCCAGCGTGGCGCGGTCCAGGTAGTTGATGACGCCGCAGACCACCAGCAGTACCAGCGCGAGCTGCTGGCGGCGACGGATGCGGGACGGTGTCTCGTAATTGGTTTTTTTCATGGGAGGCGAGTATAGCTGCACTGCGCACACCCTTCGAAATAAGTGGCATTGCGCGCATTTTCCCGACTTCCGGCTTGCTATCATGGAAGGCGCCGCTGGTATCCCGCCCGCGACATCATTGGAGAATTGCATGGTGCGTTGCCGCTTCCTCGTTCCGCTCGCTGTCCTGTCGTTCCTTCTGAACCATGCCCAGGCGGCTGAACAGCCGGATCAGTTACCCGACACCGTCTGCACCGCAGCAGGCCGGCCCGTCGACGACAAAGGATTTGTGCGCATCGGCGGCATCGAGCAGTGGGTGCGGATCAAGGGCAGCAGTTGTGCCAATCCCGTGGTGTTGCTGGTCCACGGCGGCCCGGGCAATCCCACCACGCCGTTTGCCGACAAGTTTTATCAATCCTGGGAAAAGGATTTGACGGTTGTCCAGTGGGATCAGCGCGGCGCCGGCATGACCTACGGACGCAACCCGGTCACGGATGACGTGCCGCTGCTGGTCGAGCAGCTGCGCGACGACGGCATTGCCGTGGCACAGTGGGCCGCGAAGCGCTTCGGCAAGCGCCGGGTGATCCTGCTGGGCGGCTCCTGGAGCTCGGTGCTGGGCGTGCACATGGCCAAGGCGGCGCCGGCAATGTTCTGCGGCTACGTCAGCACGGCCCAGGTGACCGGTCCGCTGCCCACCCGCGAAAGCCTCGACGCCACGCTGGCGCTGGCGCGTGCTGCCGGCGACACCGCCTCGGTCGACAAGATCGACGCGCTGGGCCCCGTGCCCTGGACCAATCCCCGCAGCACCGGCATTTTCCGCCGCGTGGTCCGCAAGTACGAAGGCCTGCGCACGGAACCGGTGCCGGCAGCGTGGACCGGCTCGTCGCCCGAGTACCTGACGGCCAAGTACGAAGCCGATTACACGGCCGGCGAAGATTATTCCTGGCTGCAGTTCGTGGGTGTGAAGGGCAATGGCATCGCCTCCAAAATCGACCTGTACCAGCTCGGGCCCCGCTTCGAGATGCCGTTCTACATGGTGCAGGGCGAGCAAGATCTGCTCACCATGCCTGCGCCCAGCAAGCGCTACTTCGACTTCATCGAGGCGCCGCGCAAGGAATTTGTGCTGGTGCCGCGCACCGGCCACGATCCGAACCCGCCCATGGTCCAGACCCAGCTGCAGCTGCTGAAGACAATCGGGGATTGCCGGTGACGCGATTGCCCGCATCTTCCGCGTAGCCCCTGTTAGGTCCCGAACAGACCACGCCGATAAACCCCGTATGCTGGTCCCTCCACCAACGGGAGTGACCATGACATTTGATTTCGGAAGTTTATTGAAGCAATACGTCGGCGCCGTCACCGCGCCCGACGCGGCGCAGGCGGAAAAGGATTTCGGCGATGTGGCGCAGCACGCGCCTGCCACGTCCGTGGCGCAGGGCGTGACTGCAGCGCTGCGTTCCGACCAGACCCCGCCGTTTGCGCAAATGGTCAGCCAGCTGTTCGGCCGCAGCGATCCCACGCAGCAGGCTGGCATGCTCAATCAACTGCTGGCGCACGTCAGCCCGGCGATGCTGACGTCGCTCGCCGGCAGCATCGGCAGCTTCCTCGGCCAGGGCACGCAGCCGCAGGTGACCCCGGAGCAGGCGCAGCAGATCACGCCGGCGCAGGTGCAGGAAATCGCCGCCACGGCCGAGCAGCATGATCCCAGCATCGTCGACAAGCTCGGCGCGTTCTATGCCGACCATCCCACGCTGGTCAAGGCGCTCGGCGGCGTGGCGCTGGCCATTGTCATGAGCAAGATGGCCGACGCCCACCAGAACTAAGTTCCCGCATTCATCACCCCTCAATCACACAGGAGATTCACCATGGGTATGCTCAGCAATATTTTCCACAAAATTTTCCCTTCCTCGCATCCGGCCATCGCCCAGGCGCCGCAAGGCACCACGGTGCCGGCGCCAGCCAACCCCGCCGCCGTGCCCACGGCACCGGCATCGTCCAGCGTCCCGGCCGCCGACACCACTGCCGCGCCGGCCAGCGTGCACCTGTCCGAAGTGGACGTGGAATCCATCCTCAACGGCAAGGCCAAGCAGGCGGGGCAGACCTTGAACTGGCGTACCTCGATTGTCGACCTGCTGAAGTTGCTGGAACTCGACAGCAGCCTGCAATCGCGCAAGGAACTGGCGCAGGAGCTGCACTACTCGGGCGACACCAACGATTCGGCCGCGATGAATATCTGGCTGCACCGCCAGGTCATGAACAAGCTGGCGGAAAACGGCGGCAAGGTGCCGGCCGACCTGAAAGACTGATGCACCGCGCTGCCATATAACCGCCATGTAAGCTGCGACAGGCAATAAGCGCTTGACGGCTTGTGACAGTTGTCGCATGATTGCGATATCAGTCACACGCCCGCTCTTGCGCGCTTTTGCCATGTCCGTGTCTTTCATCACAGCACCCAGTTTGCTGCCGCCCTGCGGGCGTCAGCCATGACGTCGTTCGACCTGGCGCTGGTACGCGTGCTGCTCGCTGCCGGCGGTTCGCTGGCGGTTGGCGGCGGGGTATGGCTCGTGGCCTTGCTGCTGCGCCGTTATCTGCCCGCGCTGGCCGCCCAGCGGTCGTTATGGCTGATGGCGCAAGCATCCATTGCACTGGTGTTCGCGGCCATGCTGGCGCCCACCACGCAGCACCTGCGTGTGGTGCCCATCATCGAGCTCGCCGAGACTCCCTCCCCTGCCGCACCGGTCTCTCCTGGCACGTCAATACCACGCGCCACGGTGGCGACCATCGCTGTCGCGACGCCTGCCGCCGCATCGCCCCATGCATGGCTGCGCGATATCGCTCGCGCCTGGCTGGCGCTCTACCTGCTCGGCCTGGCGCATGCACTGTGGCGCTGGCGACGCGCCCAGCGCCTGCTGAACGCACTGGTGTCCGGTGGCCATGCATTGGCAGCGCCGGTGCACTACACTGGCGCGCTGCCCGCCATGATCGAAGTGGACCTGCCGATTTCGCCCATGCTCACGGGCCTCATCAAGCCGCGCCTGCTGCTGCCGCACCATCTGACCAGCTTTGATCCGCTGCAACAGCAGCTGATCGTCGAGCACGAACTGACGCATTGGCGCCGCCACGATCTATGCTGGAGCGCCGTTGCGCTGGTATTGCAAAGCCTGTTCTGGTTCAATCCCTTCATGTACCTGCTGCGCGCGCGCCTGGGCTGGGCCCAGGAATTCGGCTGCGACCGCGATGTGCTGCGCGGCCGTCCGCAAGGCGAGCGCAAGGCCTATGCGGCAGCGCTGGTGGCCCAATTGAAGCTGCAGCAGGTGCCGGCCGGCATGGCGCTGGCGTTTGGCGCCACCGTAATGGACACAGCGGACAAAACGGACAAAGCAGGAAAAGCGGAAAACCATGCGCCGACACTGGCGGCGCGCATCGGCCTGATACGCACGCCGCTGGCCACGCGCGGCGCCTGGCCGCGCACGGTGGCATTCGGCAGCGTGGCTGCCGTGGCCGTGGCCAACCTGGCGCTGCAACCGGCGCTCGGATGGCGCGCGGCCGAGGTGCCGGAGCAGTCCCGGCTGCTGGCGCACGCGTGGCCGACCGCAGCGCCCGTCACCCCGGCAGTGCTCGATTGCCTGGTGATGGTCGACGCCGCCACCGGCGCCACACTGGTGCGCGAAGGCACGTGCGACGCGCGCGTCACGCCCGCCTCCACCTTCAAGATTGCCATCAGCCTCATGGGTTTTGACAGCGGCGTGCTGCAGGACGCCCACACGCCCTACCTGCCTTACAAACCGAGCTACAAGTCGCCCAACCCGGCATGGCGCCATGGCACCGATCCCGCCGCGTGGTTGCGCGAATCGGTGGTCTGGTATTCGCAGCAGGTGACGTCGCGCCTTGGCGCCTCCAGCGTGCGCCACTACGCGCAAGCATTTGATTACGGCAACCGCGACCTCGCCAGCGTGGCGGGCCTGGACGATGCGGTGGCGGTCTCTGAACTGAGTCCCACGCTGCGGATTTCTCCGCTGGAGCAGACCGCGTTCCTGCGCAAGGTCGTCAACCGCAGCCTGCCGCTGTCGGCCAACGCGTACGACATGACGGCGCGCCTGCTCAAGCGCGATGCGCCCGTCAACGGTTGGGACGTGTATGGCAAGACCGGCACCGCCGCCGTGCAGCGGGCGGACGGCAGCGCGGACCGCCGGCAGAACATCGGCTGGTTCGTGGGCTGGACCGTCAAGGACCACCGCACGGTGGTGTTTGCGCGGCTGATGCAGGGACCGGTCCAGAACTATTACGCAGGCGCGCAGACGCGCGACACCTTCCTGCGCGAACTCGCTGCGCGCACGCTGTGACCGCCTTCATGCACCGGCCGGTGGCGCCGGTGCTGCCTATGCTGCCCATGCTGGCGATGTGCTGCTACGGGCTGTGCGCGTTGCCGGCGTGCGGCCACGCGCAGGAAGCGGAACCGGTCACGCCAGCGGTCACCATCACCGCCCGCAAAGCGGAGGTCGTCAAAAAGCTCGACAAGACCGTCTACGACGTCTCGACCATGGCGCGGGCGGCCAACGGGTCCGCGCAGGATGTGCTGCAATCGACGCCCGAGGTCTCGGTGTCGGCCGACGGCAAGATTTTAGTGAAAGGCCATGGCCAGGTCACGGTCCTGATCGACGGCAAGCCCACTGCCTTGACGGCGTCCAGCGACGATCGCGCGGTGGCGTTGCAGACCATGCGCGGCGCCGACATCGCCAGCATCGAGGTCATCACCAATCCCTCGGCCGCCTACAATGCCAATGGCGGCGCCATCGTCAACATCGTGTTAAAGCGCCACCGTCAGCCCGGCTTGCATGGGCAGTTGCGCGCCAGCGCCAGCGAGCACGGCTTGTGGACTACGGGCCTGGACGGCGACGTCACCCGCAGCCATGTCAGCGTGCACGGCAGCGTCGCGCTGCGCCACGATGGCACGCAAAAAATCCGCGCGTCGGCGGGGGACTGGGCCGATCCGCGCACGGGACAGACCGGGCAAGCGCGGCAGTATTCGGACGTCTTCGTGCACCGCGTGGTGGCCAGTGCCGCGCTCGGCGTCGATGTGGCCGTGAGCGAGACGGACAGCATCAGCGTGTCGGCGCGCCGCACTACGCGGCGCTCGCATCCCCGTTTCGACGTGCTCAACGAAAATCGCACGGGCGCCGACGCCACGGTCTTTCACCGCATTTCCGACGGCCCCAACGAACAGTCCGACCACAGCGCCAGTGTTGCTTACAGCCGCCAGGACCGCGGCGCCGTGCTCAAGGCCGTGCTGCAGCACAGCGCCACCACGGCCCTGGTCGACAAGTCCTATGCCGATGCCTATCTTGAACCGGCGCGCGCCACCGGCTACAGTCGCGGCGCCCCCCCGGCGGCGCGCCGCCGCGACCAGGCCACCCACGACTGGACCCCCCCGGTGGCGCGCGGCCCGGGGGGGGGGGGGGTGGATCTGCAACACAACGTGGACCACCGGTCCAAC
>JBEVMD010000466.1:0-12420 GCA_040508835.1 Duganella sp.
CTTTATTTGCTGCAGCGTTGGATGTGAACTGGTAGCGGATCTGCGCTTCCCGCACGGCCAGTTCATCTTCGGGCGTACCTGTTCTTTCGGCACAAGCACTCGCCAGTAGCAAGAGGCCGAGGGCCAGGCCGTACTGTATTGAAGTTGGGAACATAGTCATCGTATCAGGCCGGCGCGTTCAGCGTCGTGTTATGCACCTTGCCCGCGATGGTCACATTCTTGAGCGTCACACCCTTCACGTTGTACACGAACCAGGGCTCGGCCGCGTTCATCGGCGTGCCGAAGTCGCAGTCGGTGATCGTCACGTCCGTGATCGGCACCACGGGCGGCGCCGGTTGCGGGCCGTTGTAGTCGGAGGCGACAGGGCCCAGCAGCATGATGGCCTGGAAGCAGGAGCCGGTTTTGCCATCCTTCGTCACGTTCCCGACCCGCACGTTCGAGATGTGGATGTTGTTGACCACCGGGGGCCGGGTGCGCACATGGTCGGCCGTGGGAATGTAATCGCAGTCGAAGGCCACCACGGCGCCAGCCGCCGTGGCCACCTGCTTGCCGTTGATGGGCGAATCGGGGAAGGTGGCGTAGTGCGAGGCCGTGAGCTGCACGCCGTTCGGGATCGCCACGTCGCGTACATAAAAATTGCGCAGGTAGCCGCCGCGATTGAGGTTGGTCTTCAGGCGGATCGCGATATTGAGCGGGTTGGTGGCCCAGTTGGCGTTCTGGAAAACCAGCTTTTGCGCGTACACGTTCTGGATGCCGCCCGCCATTTCGCTGCCCAGCGTGACGGCGCCGTGGCCGCTGTGCATGATGCAGTTCTGGATCACGATGTTCTGCGACGGGCCGAATTGCGTGTCCTGGTTCTTGCCGGCCTTGATGGCGATGCAGTCGTCGCCGGTGTCGAAGGTGCAGTCTTCCACCAGCACGTGGTCGCACGCTTCGGGGTCGAAGCCGTCGCTGTTGGGGCCATGGCTTTCACAGTGCACCTTGCGGATCACCAGGTTGCGGCAGTGGACCGGGTGGTGCATCCAGAACGGCGTGCGCATCACGTGGTACCCCTGCAGCAGCACGTTGGTGCAGCCGATGATCTGGATCATCGGCGGGCGCAGGTAGTGGCCCACGCCGAACACGCGTTTGGCCAGCCCCACGCCCGCTTCCGACAGCGACGGCAGGTACTTGGCGTCCGTCCTCCAGGTCTGGTCTTTGCCTTCGATGAGCGCGCGCTCTTCGCTGGTAAGGCCAGGCGCGATGTCCGCCAGCGACCTGGCGTTGTTGGGGTTTTCGGTGTTCTCCGACATTTTGCCCGCCGCGAAATTGGGCGTGCTGCCCTGGCCGACGGAGTTGATGGTCTTCTGCTTGCCCTTCCAGGTCCACCAGCAGTCGCCGGCCTCGTTGAACGGCACGCCGCCCTGGCCATCGAGCACGCTGGTCCAGTCGTCGCCCGTCAGGGCGATGTTGTCCTGGCCGTAGGCGTAGATCATCGACGAATAATTGAGGCAGTCGTTGCTCTGCCAGCGCGAGATCGCCAGCTTGCCGTTGGCGCCGCAGTCGATGTCGCCGTATTTGGCGTAGTCGGCCGGGTTATGGCTGAAGTACACGTGGGCACCCGCGTTCAGGTGTACGTGCACGTTCGACAGCAGCACGATCGGGCCGGCGCAGTACCAGTTCCCGGCCGGGATCACCACGCGGCCGCCGCCCGCGTCGTGGCACGCCTTGATGGCGGCCTTGAAAGCGGCATAGCAATCGTGGGATTTCGCGGCCGGCGTGGCGATGGTGTCCTGGCCCTCGAACGACACCCAGGCCTTGACGTCGGTGAGCTTGCATGTCCTGGCGCCGAATTTGGTGACGACGAAATCCTGCTGTCGGAAGACCTGCGGGCGCGACACGCGGTCGACAATCGCCTGCGCCTGCAGCCACGGGTCGGGCGCCACTGCCGCGCTGGCGGGCAGTCCCAGCGCGAGGCCCGCCGCCGGCAGGGCTTTCATCACGCTGCGGCGCCGGGTATTGATCGGCGCATTATTGATCGGCACATTCATCTGCACATTCACGGTCATGTCGTCTCCTGATGGTTATTCGTCGTCTTTGTTGTTGAATTCTGCGAGGAAGATGTCCGCCGGCGCGGGCTGCTGCGCATAGCCCAGGTCTTGCACCGGGTCGATGCCGTTGCGGGCCAGGTTGTGCCAGTAATCGTCGGAGCTGTATTGGACCGGCCGGTAGGCGATGGCGCCGGGCTTGTTCCAGTCGGCCCATGGCCGCTGGCGGTTGATGTGGGCGCCGATGCGCGAATTGAGCACTACCATCTTGCCCACGGTTTCAAGCGTGGTTTTGGTCAGCGTGCCCACCGGCGCGCGGTAGATATCGGTCGCGCCCAGCGTGCACTGGTAGCCGGTCAGCGCCAGCTTCGCATACGGCGTGCACTTGGAGTTGTGGAACCACTGGCGCAGCAGGTAAAACTGGCCGGTGCGCGCATTGGACGAACCGTCGTGCGTGAAGCGGCAGGTGTCGAACACGAAGCCGTAGCGCGCCTTCACGTGGGTATCCGGCGCGGCCACGTACGACACGCCGCGGTCGCCCAGCGTGCGAATCTCGGTCTGGTAAAAATACGCGATGCTGTCGCCGAAAATGAAATCGACATCGCCCTCGATATACGATTTATTGAAAAAGCTGCGGGTGCTCGTGGTGGGCGTCCTGGCCTGCACGTACAGCGTGTCCTGGAAGCCGAGCAGGCGCACGTTCTCGAACTGCGCCTTGTCGGCGCGGTCGACCTGCAGGGCCAGCGCCTGGTGGTGCACGTTGTTCACGTTGGGCAGCGCTTCGGCGCGTGCGTTGCCGGTGTCCTTGTTGTAGCCGTTTTCGAACGTCAGGTTGCGGGCCTGGAAGCCGTCGGCCTGCACCCACACGGTGGCCGTGCCGAAGGTGCGGATCTGGTCGCGGTCTTTTACGCTGTCGAACATGGCGCGCACTTCCGGCGGCGCCGCGGCAAACTGCTTGCCGTATTGCGCCGTGTACGACGCCCCCGTGCTGGACGCATCGAGTTTTGCCGTGATGCGCGTGGCGGCGGCGTCCTTGCCGTCGCCGTACAGGGTGAGCGGCGCGCCGCCGGCCGGCACGTACACCAGCTCCGGATACGTGCCCGGTTTGATCAGGAGGTACAGGCGTTTGGCCGGTTGCGCCTTGCCGTCGGTGACGGCGCGATTGACCGCTTCCTGCACCGTATTGAACATTTTGACGCCATCGGCCTTTGCCGCCTGATCCACCACGTAGTCGGGTGTGAACACCGCGCCCTTGGCCAACGGATCGGCCAGCGGGTCCCAGGGATCGACGCGTTCCTGGCCGGCGGGACCCGTGTACTTGAGCACTTCGCCATAGGCGTAGTGTTTGGCCTGTTCGGGCGTGAGTTGCGGGCGCCGCGCCGGTTCGCTTTGCGCGTGGGCGGCGGACAGGCAGGCCATCGACAGCGCCGCGGCAATGGCGCGGACCATGTTAGCCCGGATCATTTGCGCTCCGCGATGAACAGGTGGGCCGATTCCGGCACGGCCGCTGTCATTTCATTGACCACCATGTTGGCGAAATATGCTGCGCCTTTGGGGCCCAGGTGCGTGTAGTCGAAGGCCGACTTGGCTGCGCCGGCCACTTCCACACTGGCTGTGACCAGCGCAGTCGCGTCTTTTTTCGCGGGCGGCGGTTCCACGGCAAAGGTGTCCGCCGCATCGGAGCCCATAGCCTGCACGGCGGCGTAGCTGTCGGCGTTCAGGTCCAGCAGCGGCGCGCCTTGCGCGGCGGCCGTGGCGCGGGTCACGTCGGCCCATGGCGTCAGGTTATTTTGCAGCACGCCGTCCTTGAAGCTGCGGCGCGTGAGCGGCGTTATGAGCACCGGCACGCCGCCCAGCGCTTTGACCTCTTGCGCGTAACGCGCGATATTGGCGGGGAACTCGGTTTTCAGGTCGGTGGAGCGCCCCGGTTTGCCTGGCTGGTCGTTGTGGCCGAACTGGATCAGCACATACGTGACGCCATACGCGGCGCGCCCGCGCAGCAGTCCTTCCACTTCGTCCCAGCGGCCTTCGGCGCGAAAACTGCCGGAACTGCGGCCGCCCTTGGCGAGGTTGATGCAGGTGTTGGCGCGGTTCACGCGCGCACAAAACGCTTCGCCGTAGCCGCTGTTGCTGGCCATGGTGGAGTCGCCCACGAGGATGAAGCGCGCGGGCTTCACCGGTTCGGCGGCATGGGAAGAGCAGGACAGCAGGGCTGCGGCGGCAAGGAGGAGGGAACGGAAAACCGGTGGCGTCATGTTGATCTTTCCTGGTCGGCGGAACGGAAGGGCTGTTGTGCAAAGCACACGCTTTCACACGCAGTCAAAAACAGTCAATAACTTGATCGGACGGGCTGGCAGATTCGGGCGCTACGGCGTCGCCGATCGACGTCAATAAATCAGCCGCGAGAAAACGTGCGGGTCACGCGTTCGAGGTGGGCGCGCATGGCCTTGCGTGCCGCAGCCGGATCGTGGGCGGCGATGGCCTCCAGGATGCGGCGATGGTCCTTGAGCGTTTCCTGGCGCAGTTCCTCGGTCTGGAAGTGTTCCTTGAGCTTGTGCCACAGACGGCCGCGCTGGTCCCACAGGTAATTGAGGGAGCCCACCAGCGCGCTGTTGCCGGTGGCGCGGGCGATGGCCAGGTGGAAGTTGCGGTCGGCCTGCTCGTTGCTGGCGTAGTTGGCGTGGTTCTGCTCCATCTCGATCACGGCCTGCAGGATGGCGTCGACGGCGCTGTCGGTGGCCACGCGGGCGGCAATGGCGGCCACCTCGGCTTCGATCAGGCGCCGTGCGGACAGGACTTCGAACGGGCCGGGGCCCACTTCCGGCAGATCGGCCGGCGCCGGGCGCTCGCTCACGTACACGCCGGAGCCGCCGCGTACTTCGATCACGCCGCCCAGTTCGAGCGCGATCAGCGCTTCGCGCAGCGAGGCGCGGCTGACACAGAGCTTGGTGGCGAGATCGCGTTCGGAGGGCAGGCGTTCGCCGGGGGCGATATGGTCGGAGCGGATCAGCTCCTGGATGCGGTCGGCCACCACGCGGTACAGGCGCGTATCTTGACCATGCTGGCCGGATTGACCGGCGTGACCTGCCTGGTCGGGAAGTGCGGAAGTTCTCTTCTGCATCGTTCGTCTCGTTTTTATGTTGTGGCTTTGTGAATGTTTCCATGGCCATCTGGTCAGGCCATTCTAAGGTGGTCTGACCAAATAGGTCAACGCGGGCTAGCCAAATAGTTTTTTAGGTGGCATACTCGAAGCGTCAAATCGCGTCCCGAGTACCGTGCGGCGAGCCTGAAAAGGCGATTAAAACACGGTAGAATGCGGGTTGCAAGGGCGTGGCCTCGATCCACGGCAAATAACTGGGCGGACCAATAGTAAAATTGGCCTGACCAATTTGACACCCGAAAAAACAACGTTGCCGGGTAATTGATTCCCGGAAAAGGAAGCCAGAATGACGCCACCGTCCAGCACCATCACCGTGAACAATACGCCGCGCTATATCACCATGCATGACAACGACAACGTCGCCATCGTGGTCAACGACGGCGGCCTGCCGGCCGGCGCCGTGTTCGAGAACGGCCTGACCCTGCTCGAAGCCATCCCGCAAGGCCACAAGGTCGCGCTGCGCCACCTCGCCAAGGGCGAGGAAGTCGTGCGCTACAACGTCACCATCGGCTTTGCCGGCGAGGACCTGCCGGCGGGCCGCTGGCTCAACGAAGGCAATGTGATCATGCCCGGCGCGCTGGGCCTCGAGGGCTTGCCGATTTCCACCCGCGCGCTGCCCAAGGCCGAACCGCTCGAAGGCTACACGTTCCAGGGCTTCCGCAATCCGGACGGCAGCGTGGGCACCCGCAACATCCTGGGCATCACCACCACCGTGCAGTGCGTATCGGGCGTGGTGGAATTTGCCGTGGACCGCATCAAGAAGGAACTGCTGCCCAAGTACCCCAACGTCGACGACGTGGTCTGCCTCGAGCACACCTATGGTTGCGGCGTGGCGATCGACGCGCCGGGCGCCGAGATCCCGATCCGCACCGTGCGCAACATCGCGCTCAACCCCAACTTCGGCGGCCAGGCCATGGTGGTCAGCCTCGGTTGCGAGAAGCTGCAGCCCACGCGCCTGTTCCCCAAGGGCTCGATCCCGATCCAGAACGAAGGCGGCGCCGATCCGGCGCTGGTGTGCCTGCAGGACGGCGAGCACGTGGGCTTCATGTCGATGATCGATTCGATCATGCGCCAGGCCGACATCAACCTCCAGCGCCTGAACGCGCGCCAGCGCGAAACGGTGCCGGCGTCCGAGCTGGTGGTCGGCGTGCAGTGCGGCGGCAGCGACGCGTTTTCCGGCGTCACCGCCAATCCGGCCGTGGGCTTTGCCACCGACCTGCTGGTGCGCGCCGGCGCCACCGTGATGTTCTCCGAAACGACCGAGGTGCGCGACGGTATCGACCAGCTGACCTCGCGCGCCGAAACGCCGGAAGTGGCGGCCGCCATGATCCGCGAGATGGCGTGGTACGACCGCTACCTCGATCACGGCGGCGTCGACCGCAGCGCCAACACCACGCCCGGTAACAAGAAGGGCGGTTTGTCGAACATCGTCGAGAAAGCCATGGGCTCGATCGTCAAGTCGGGCAGCAGTGCAATCAACGGCGTGATCAGTCCGGGCGAAAAGCTCAAACAGAAGGGTTTGATCTACGCCGCCACGCCCGCCAGCGATTTCATTTGCGGTACACTGCAACTGGCTGCGGGGATGAATGTGCACATCTTCACCACGGGCCGCGGCACCCCGTACGGCCTGGCCGAAGTCCCGGTGATCAAGGTCGCTACCCGCAACGATCTGGCCAAGCGCTGGCACGACCTGATGGACATCAACGCCGGCCGTATCGCCAGCGGCGACGCCACCATCGCGGACGTGGGCTGGGAGATGTTCCAGCTGGTGCTGGACGTGGCCAGCGGCCGCGAAACCTGGGCCGAAAAATGGAAGCTGCAAAATGCGCTGGTGCTGTTCAACCCGGCCCCGGTGACGTAAGCACCGCTGTCGTTGGCGGTGGGCGGGTAACAGTGAGCGTTCTTATAAGACTATAGATAAAAAAGAGACTATGACTAAGCCATTCAAACGTTTGCTGCTGACCGGCGCCGCCGGCGGCCTGGGTAAAATTCTGCGCGAGCGCATCAAACCCTGGGCCGATGTGGTGGTGCTGTCCGATATCGCCGACCTGGGCGAAGCCCGCGAAGGCGAGGAGATCATCCAGTGCGACCTGGCCGACAAGGCCGCCGTCATGCGCCTGCTCGAAGGCGTGGAAGCGGTGCTGCACTTCGGCGGCATCTCCACCGAAAACACGTTTGAAAACATCGTCCAGGCCAATATCATCGGCACCGCCAACCTGTACGAGGCCGCGCACAAGCAGGGCGCGAAGCGCATCATCTTCGCCAGCTCCAACCACACCGTGGGTTTTTATCGCAACACCGACTACATCGACGCCACCGCGCCCACCCGGCCGGACAGTTTTTATGGCGTCAGTAAATGCTTCGGCGAGCAGCTGGCCAGCTACTACTACGACCGCACCGGCCTGGAGACGGTCTGTCTGCGCATCGGCTCCTCGTTCCCCGAACCGGCCGACCGCCGCATGATGGTCACGTGGCTCAGCTACGACGACCTGGTGGAAGCGCTGCGCAGCTCCCTGTTCGCCACCCGCGTGGGCTTCACCATTTTGTTCGGCACGTCCGACAACGACGTGGCCTGGTGGGACAACAGCAAGGCGTCGCACATCGGCTACCGTCCCAAGGACAGCTCGAAGCAGTTCGACGGCAAGTTCCCCGATTCCGGCCAGTACCCTGACCCGAACAGCTCCGTCACGTACCACGGCGGCGCCTTTGCGCTGGCGCCGATGCGGTTCAAGGACTGACGTTTCAACGGAGCGCTGGCACAGCACCGTGGCCAGAGAAGCGGCTGCGGTACTGGCCAGGGCTCACGCCCAGCTGGCGCTGGAACACGCGCCGCAGATTCTGTTCTTCCACATAGCCCGTGTTGGCCGCGATGGTTTTCAGCGGCAGTGCCGTCTTTTCCAAAGCGCGGCATGCCGCCTCCAGCCGCATCGCCTCCACCATTTTTGCCGGTGTGCGTCCCATCTGCGCGGCGTAGCTGCGGGCAAACGTGCGCGGCGCCATGCCCGCTTGCTCGGCCATTCTTTCCACCGACAGGTGCTCGGGCAGGTTGGCGGCCACCCAGGCGTGCAGCGCGTCGAAACGTCCGCCTTGCCGCGACTGCGCCGCCAGCGGCACGCTGAACTGCGATTGCCCGCCCGTGCGCTTGATGAACATCACCAGCTGGCGCGCCGTTTCGATGGCGATGTGGTGGCCGTAGTCTTCTTCGATCAGCGCCAGTGTCAGATCGATGCCGGCGCTCACGCCGGCCGACGTCCACACCGCGCCATCCTTGACGAAAATCTTGTCGGCGTCGATGTCGATATCGGGGTGCAGGTGGCGCAGCCGTTCCACCCATTCCCAATGCGTGGCCGCGCGCTTGCCGCGCAGTTGTCCGGCTTCCGCCAGCAAAAAGGCGCCGGTGCACACGGCGCACAGGCGCCGCACGCGCGGCGCCTGCTGCGTGATCCAGTTCACCAGCGCCGGCGGCGCGTAAAACTCCTGGCCTTTGCAGCCGCCCGGCGCCATCAAGGTATCGATAGGCAGATCGTCGAGGTCCGCGATGGCAACCGTCATCACGGCCAGGCCGGCGCTGGTGGTGATCAAGCCGCCTTCGGCGGAAGCGACGATGGTTTCGTACAGTGGCGCGCCATGGGCCGGATGGCGCCTGCTGGCCGTGGCCAGGGTCTGCAGCGGACCGCTCAGGTCCAGCAGGTTCATGTCGTCGTAGGCCAGCAGGACGACGCGCAGGGTGGAATGAGCAGGCATGTGGCAGTCGCTAACAGGTGAGAGGGATTTCAGCGGTAGGAAGGATACTCGAACTCCAGCGCAGTGCTCCAGTCATCCACGCCGATATCGCGCGCCAGTGCGGCGGCGCGCTCGTGGCCCGCAATCGCTTCGACGACGGCCAGCGCGGTGGGCATGGCCACCACCCCCGGTTGCGTGGACACGGACAGCAAATGCGCGGCGCCGGAGCGGGCCAGCACGCCGTACGGAATCATGAAGTCGGTCAGCTCGGTGCCGCCGTTGTCGGCGACAACGGCTACCACCGGCTGGTCGCGGCCGAAACGGTCGTGGTAAGGGGAAAGGTTCGCCGCTGTCGCCAGTCGGCAGCACAGCAGCAAAAGCAAAATCAGGTGGCGCATGAGGATGTCCCGTCGGTGGATGTCACGGGGATTATCACGGCCGGGCGCCGGCGCCGAAAGACATAAAACCGTCAATTCCTGCCACCGGCCACGCGCGAGGCGCGACGCTGCAAAGCTACAGCCAGTACTGCGCCGTTACCAATACCGCGTTATACCCTGCGTGGATCAGCATGGGCGCCAGCAGCGTTTTACTGCGCTCGTACGCCCACGCAGTGCACAGGCCCACCACGAACACGGGCAGCATCGAAATCGGCGGGTGCACCACTGCGAAGATCGCCGCGCTGACGGCCACCGCCTGCCACACCGGCATCGAGCGGCGCAAGCCGCCGAAGATCAGGCCCCGGAAGATGAATTCCTCGCACAGCGGTGCGGCCACCACGGCCAGCGCAATGAACCAGATCCGCCCGCCGGGGATGATCATCTCCGCCGGGATGTCGACCTGCCACCGGCGCAGCGCGTACAGGTAGGCCAGGGCCACCGCGCAGGCCAGCGCGCACGGCGCCGCCGCCAGGCGCAGCGCGCCGGCCGGAGTTGCGCCGCGCACAATGACCGGGACGTCGGTGGTCTTCGCGCGCCAGTAAATGAAACGCATCATGGCGTACACCAGCAACCCGGACGCGCCGAAGGCGGCCGTCATCACCTGCGGCGGCGGCACGCCCGGCTCGCCGCGCATGAGCAGCAGCGCCAGGCCCGCCTGCACGATGAAGAACGCGGTGGCGGCGATCAGGCCGTCGGATGCCGACACCCGCGCCGGCGGTGACGCGGCCGGGTCGAGCAGGTAGGGCAGGGCGTCGCGCGCCTTTTGCCACAGCGCCAGCGCCAGCGCGGCGCTCAGCACCATGATCACCACCTTTTGCGACCACACGCTGGTGTAGATCGACCACGTGTAAAAACTGGCCAGCAGCATGAACAAATAGCTGTACGTGGGACGGATACGCTTGTGCACCTCGATAGCGGCGGGATCGCAGGCAAACACGCCCAGCGCCACGGCGATCATCGAGTAGATCGGAATGCCCGCCAGGACGATCAGCAGCAGCACCAGCATCTGCCACGTGCGCTGCGGGGCGGAAGCGGCGGTGATGGCGGCGATGATCATCGGGTAGATCAGCGCCAGTACGCTCCACAGCCGCGCCTTTTCCTTCAGGACGCTCTCCACCGAACGCGGGACCGTGTACAGCAGCCACAGCGCGGTGCCCTCGTTGTTCAGGGTCTGGAATGCCGATAGCATCAGCACGTACACGCCCAGGCCAAAGGCGATGGCGGCGGCCACCGCCGGCGTTTCCCCGAACTGGCCGATGGTATCGAGCTTGCCGTTGAAGACCAGTTGGCTTAGCACCATGATCAGCGGCAGCACCAGCGTTTGCACCAGGAAGTTGCGGTCGCGCGACAGCAGGCGCAGTTCGCGCCGCATGACCGGGGACAGCGGTGCCCGCCCACCCGCCGCCGAAGACGACCAAGTCAAAGACGACGAAGCCGTGACGGTCTTTTTGCGTCCGCTCTCGCGCACGCCGGAACCCACCACGCCATGGCGCAGCTGCACCCGCATCAGCGCCACGCCGCCCCACAGCAGCACCGCGATCTGCGCCATCAGCAGCGCCGCCAGCACCGCGCCGCGCGCCAGGGTTGGCGCCTGCAGCACTTGCAGCAGCACGCCGGTGGGCAGCCACACGCCCCACGCGGGAAAGCTGCGCGTCCAGTCGATCACGAAGCTGCTGGCGGCGGGCATGCCGAGCGCGATCACCAGATAGATCAGCGGGGCGTTCAGCAGCGACATCACGGCCTGCAGGTTGCGCAACTGCGAGGCGGCCAGCCACAGACGCAGCCCCGTATCGAGCAGCGTATGCAGCAGCGCCGCCAGCGGCAGCATCAATGCGGTACACAGCAGCGCGATGGGAACGGCGGCCCAGTGCCAGCCCGAATACCATGCAATGGCCAGGTAGGCGGGAAACAGCGCGAATATGCCGGAGAGGTTGCTGGCGCTGCGCTCCATCAGCCGTCCCCACAGCAGCGTGGAGCGTTCCACCGGCATCGTCACCAGCCATTCCAGGTCCCAGTCCGGCTTGGCCAGTTCCTTGCCGGCCAGCGGCAGCAGCACGGCCAGCGCAAACAGCGCGGTCAGCACCATCGACATCGCGGTCAGCAGCGCCGGATCGAACGGCGCCGCATGCAGTTCGTCGGCGGCCGCTTCGAAGACGAAGCGCTGGCCGTCGTGCGCCGAGGCCTGCATGCACGCGTCCTCCACCAGCCGGCACTGCAGGTTGAGCAGCGTGGTGCGCGCGATGTTGACGCCGCCGAACAGCATCAGCAGGCCCACCGCCAGCGACACCACCCACATGCCGGTGCGCTTGCCGCCATTGGCGGTGCGCGCCTTGGCCTTGGCCGGCTTTTTTTTGCGGGTGAAGGCATGGCCGATCTGGTTGACCTGGCGCCGCAGGCGCAGCCTGGTCATCAGCCACACGGCGCGCGCCGGCGACAGCGGCGAACCGACTGGCATCATCGGTCGTTCCCGGCGGCCGCTTCGTCGGTAATCTTGAGGAACACGTCTTCCAGCGAACCGGTGGCCGATGCCGTGGCGCGGATGTCGTCGAGCGTTCCGGTGGCCACCAGTTCACCACGATGGATGATGCCCACGCGGTCGCACAGCTTTTCGGCCATGTCGAGCAAATGGGTGGACACGAACACGGTGACGCCGCGCGCAGCAGCGGCCAGCAGCAGTTCCTGCACGTCGCGCGAGGCGCGCGGATCGAGGCCGTTGATCGGTTCATCGAGAATCAGCACGGCTGGCTCGTGAATCAGCGCGCAGGCCAGGCCCAGGCGCTTCTTCATGCCCAGCGAGTAGTTCACGGCGTAGTCTTCGCCCGCATCGTCCAGGCCGAATTCGGCCAGCAGGCGCGCGCTGCGCGCGACTGCGTCGGCGCGCGCAAAGCCGTGCATTTCAGCGACGAACTGCAGGATTTCGCGTCCGCGCAGGTAGTCGTAGAACACCGGGGTATCGGGCAGGTAGCCTACCCGGCGTTTCACTTCCGCCGGCTCGGCGTGGCAATCGAAACCGTCGATCACCACCCGTCCGGCGCTGGGCACGAGGATGCCCATCATCATGCGGATGGTGGTG
>JBEVMD010000541.1:0-2747 GCA_040508835.1 Duganella sp.
CAGGTTTTTTTGAACCAAACCGCACCTTTATCGCATTGCATGCGACCGTGCGGCTGCAAGGAGAGCACCCATGACCGAACTCGAATTCAAATCGCTGGCCAACGAAGGCTACAACCGCATCCCCCTGATCGCCGAAGCCTTTGCCGATCTCGAAACCCCGCTCACGCTGTACCTGAAACTGGCCCAGTCCCAGAACACGGGCAAGAACACGTTCCTGCTCGAGTCGGTCGTCGGCGGCGAGCGTTTCGGCCGCTTCTCGTTCATCGGCCTGCCCGCCAAGACCGTCCTGCGCACGTTCGGCACGCGCACCGAGATCGTGAAAAACGACGTGGTGATCGAAACCCACGACGGCAATCCGCTCGACTTCATCGAAACGTACCAGCAGCGCTTCAAGGTGGCAGTACGCCCGGGCATGCCGCGCTTCTGCGGCGGCCTGGCCGGCTACTTCGGCTACGACACCGTGCGCCACATCGAAAAAACGCTGGCCAACACGCCCAACCGTCCCAAGGACGACCTGGGCCTGCCCGACATCCAGCTGATGGTGACCGAAGAACTGGCCGTGATCGACAACCTGTCCGGCAAGCTGTACCTGATCGTGTACGCCGACACCACCCAGCCCGAATCGTTCAGCAAAGCGCGCCAGCGCTTGAAAGACTTGCGCATGATGCTGCGCCGCGGCGTGGAAGCGCCGGTCACCAGCGCGTCGGTCCGCACCGAGATCACGCGTGACTTCGCCAAGGAAGATTACTTAAAGGCCGTGGCCCGCGCCCACGAATACGTGATGGCCGGCGACCTGATGCAAGTGCAGATCGGCCAGCGCCTGCGCAAGCCGTACGTGGATTCGCCGCTGTCGCTGTACCGCGCGCTGCGCTCGCTGAACCCGTCGCCGTATATGTACTTCTATAACTTCGGCGACATGCAGATCGTCGGCGCGTCGCCCGAAATTTTGGTGCGCAACGAGACCTCACCCGGTGGGGACGGCGAAAAAAAGGTCACGCTGCGCCCGATCGCCGGCACCCGCCCGCGCGGCGCCACACCGGAGCGCGACGCCGAACTGGCCACCGAACTGCTGGCCGACCCGAAGGAAATCGCCGAACACGTGATGCTGATCGACCTGGCGCGCAATGACCTGGGCCGCATTTCCGAGACCGGCAGCGTCAAGGTCACCGACCGCCTGGTCATCGAAAAATACTCGCACGTGCAGCACATCGTCTCGAACGTCGAGGGCAAGCTGAAATCCGGCCTGTCGAACCTGGACGTGCTGCGCGCCACCTTCCCGGCCGGTACCCTCACGGGCGCACCGAAAGTGCGGGCCATGGAAGTGATCGACGAACTGGAAATTTCCAAGCGCGGCATTTATGGCGGCGCCTGCGGCTACCTGTCGTTCGGCGGCGAGATGGATGTGGCGATTGCCATTCGCACCGGCGTGATCAAGGACGGCATGCTGTACGTGCAGGCCGCCGCCGGCATCGTGGCCGACTCGGTGGCCGAGATGGAATGGCAGGAAACCGAAAACAAGGCGCGCGCCGTGCTGCGCGCCGCCGAACAAGTACAAGATGGCCTGGACGGGGAGTTCTGACATGCTGCTGATGATCGACAATTACGACTCCTTCACCTACAACATCGTGCAGTACTTCGGCGAACTCGGTGAAGACGTGCGCGTGTACCGCAACGATGAAATCACGATTGCGGAAATCGAAGCGCTGAACCCGGACCGCATCTGCATCTCGCCCGGTCCCAAGGACCCGGCGCAGGCGGGCATCTCCATCGAGGTGCTCAAGCACTTCGCCGGCAAGAAGCCGATTTTGGGCGTGTGCCTGGGCCACCAGGCCATCGGCGAAGCGTTCGGCGGTAAAGTCATCCGCGCCAAGCAGGTCATGCATGGCAAAACCTCTTTCATTGCGCATACGGGCGTGGGCGTCTTCAAGGACCTGCCCTCGCCGTTCACGGTGATCCGCTACCACTCGCTGGCCATCGAGCGCAGCTCGTTGCCGGCATGCCTGGAAGTGACGGCATGGACCGATGACGGCGAAATCATGGGCGTGCGACACAAGGACTACGACATCGAGGGCGTGCAGTTCCACCCCGAATCGATCCTGTCCGAACACGGCCACGCACTGCTGAAGAACTTCCTGGTTCGTTAAGCACTGCCGGCTCCGGTCGCTCACAATTCAAAGAAGGATTAGTCATGGCTATCACCCACCAGGAAGCACTGCTGCGCTGTATCGAACACCGCGAGATTTTCCACGACGAGATGCTGCACCTGTTCCGCCAGATCATGTCCGGCGAAATGTCGCCCACCATGGTGGCGGCCCTCACCATGGGCCTGCGCGTAAAAAAGGAAACCATCGGCGAGATCGCCGCCGCGGCGCAGGTGATGCGCGAGTTTTCGACCAAGGTGCCGATGGCCGACACCACCAACCTGCTCGACATCGTCGGCACCGGCGGCGACGGCGCGCACACCTTCAACATCTCGACCGCCGCGATGTTCGTGGCCGCCGCCGCTGGCGCGCGCGTGGCCAAGCACGGCGGCCGCAGCGTGTCGTCGTCGAGCGGCAGCGCCGACCTGATCGAATCGCTGGGTGCGCAGATCGACCTGACACCCGAGCAGATCGCGCAATCGATCGCTCAGACCGGGATCGGCTTCATGTTCGCACCGAACCACCACGCGGCCATGCGCCACGTGGCGCCGGTGCGCAAGGAACTCGGCGTGCGCAGCATCTTCAACATCCTGGGCCCGCTGACCA
>JBEVMD010000551.1:0-17547 GCA_040508835.1 Duganella sp.
CGAACGCGGTGCGCCACGCCGATCCGGGCAGCACCATCACGCTGGACGGCGCACCGCGCGGCAGTGCAGCCGAGCCGGGCGGCGCCCATCACGCCGGCACCGGCACCGGCGCCGGCGTCCCGGGCGCCGACATCAGCGTCGCCAACCACGGCGCGCCGATCGCACCGCAGCACCTGCCGCACCTGTTCGACCGCTTTTACCGGGCCGATCCGGCGCGCGGCAATGCCGACGGCTCGACAGGGCTGGGACTGGCCATCGTCAGCGCCATCATGTCGCTGCACGGCGGCACGGCCACCGTGCGCGCCGAGGGGACGGTCACCCGCTTCGTGCTAGGCTTCGGCGGCGCCGCCGGCGTCGATGTTGCGGCAGGCGTTATTGTTGAGTTAAGTGAAAAATAATTGCGTTAAGTCAAGCACGGTTGACGCAATTGCCGAACCGCGAATTGTCTGCCGATGTTATCCTGTGGAACTTACTGCTCTTCTGCAACAAATTCAGACTGTCCCTCAAGGAAGTACCGACATGAACCTGCCCGCCGACACACCGTTTGACCGGCCCGACCTGGCCAACCTGCTGTCCCACAGCGACGCCGCAGCGCTCGATACGCTCGATTTTGGCGTGATTGGCTTCGACCGTGAATCCCGTGTGCAGCGTTACAACACTTTCGAAGCGAAGGCGGCCGGCTTGCGCACGGAGCGCGTGCTGGGCCAGGACCTGTTCCAGATGGTGGCGCCGTGCATGAACAATTTCATGGTGGCGCAGCGCTTTGCCGACGCCCGCGAAGAAGGCGTAGCGCTCGACGACACCATCAACTATGTGCTGACGCTGCGCATGCGCCCCACCAAGGTCAGGCTGCGGCTGCTGTGCCAGCCGGCTGACGACCTGGCTTACGTACTGGTGCAGCGGTCTTGAGCGTGGCGGGCGACCATCCGGAAGCGCAGGAGCACGAAGCGCTGCTGCAGTTCCTGTACATGGCGCCGGTGGGCCTGGTGCAGCTGGCCGCCGACGGCGCGATCCAGATGCTCAATCCGCTCTCGGCCCAGCTCCTGATGCCGCTTAGCCGGGACGGCGAACTGGTCAACCTGTTCGAGGCGCTGGCGCCGGTGGCGCCCGACCTGCGCCAGCAGTGCGCCAGTTTTATGCCGGACCACGGCCAGGTGTGCGACGCCAGCCGGCTGTACCTGCACGCGGACGACAGCGGCAGCGGTCCCCAGGTGCTGTCGCTGAGCATGCTCAAGCTTGACGCCGACCGCCTGATGGCGGTGCTCACCGACGTCACCGTGCAGGACCGGCGCGAGCGCCAGTTGCGCACGACCGACGCCTGGCTCACCGCCATCATGACCAATATTACCGACTACGCACTGGTGGGCCTGGACCAGCAGGGACGGGTGGAATCGTGGAACGAAAGCATCCGCCGCGTGACCGGCTACGAAGCGGACGCCATCATGGGCCAGCCGTACGCGCTGTTCTATCCTGCCGATGCCACCACCGGCGCCCAGCAGCTGGACCGCCTGCGCGAGGCCGACGACAACGGCTGGACGCTCGACGAAGGCTGGCGCGTGCGCGCCGACGGCAGCCAGTTCTGGGGCAGCGCCATGATTTCGCCGCTGCCGGGCCGCCTGGACGCGCTGCTGGCGCCGGCGCCCCCCGGCGTCCAGGAGCCCGCGTACTGCATGATCATCCGCGATATTTCCGACAAGCGCGAGGTGAGCGAAAGCCTGCGCCAGGCCACGTACAGCGATCACCTGACGGGCCTGTTCAACCGGCGCGCGTTCTTCGATGCGGCCGACCTGGAACTGGCGCGGCGCAGGAAAGCCACGCGCCCGGTCGCGCTGATCATGATCGACGCCGACCATTTCAAGGCGATCAACGACCGCTACGGCCATCCGGGCGGCGACGCCGTGCTGTGCCACCTGGCGGCCGCCATGAAAAGCGTGTGCCGGCAAGTGGACGTGCTGGCCCGCATCGGCGGCGAGGAATTCGCGGTGATCCTGCCGTCGGTCGCGCTCGACGATGCGCTGGCCGTGGCCGAGCGCATGCGCGCGCAGGTGCAGCTGGCGCCGGCCGTCTACGACCGGCATGCGATTGCCTACTCGATCAGCCTGGGCGTGGCCATGATGGACGACAGCCTGGCGGGACTGGACGGCCTGATCAAGCGCGCCGACCAGGCCCTGTACGCTGCCAAGCGGGCCGGACGCAACCAGGTGGTGTCGTGGCGGGAGGACGTATGAGCGAAGGCGACCTGGCCTATGAAGCGCTGATCCAGTTCCTGTACCAGGCGCCGGTGGCGCTGATCCAGCTGCAGAACGACGGCGCCATCGAGATGCTCAACCCGATGGCCGCCCGCCTGCTGATGCCGCTCGCACCGGACGGCGACCTCGATAATTTTTTCCAGGTGCTGCACCGGGATGCGCCCCATCTGCCGCAGTTATGCGCGGACTTCAAGGCCGTGCAGGGCATGATCTGCGAAGGCCTGCGCATTGGCGTGGCCCACGACGCCGCCGGGGACAACAAGGAGGACCTGGGGCGCCACCATGGCGAAAGCCCGCAGGTGCTGTCGCTGGGCCTGTTCAAGCTGGACGACAGCCGCCTGATGGCGGTGCTGGTGGACGCCACCCACGAGATGGTGCGCGAAGAACGGATGCTGGCCACGGCAGCGCGGCTGGACACGCTCACCCAGTTGCCCAACCGCGCCGGCGCGCTGGCCCTGCTGCACCAGATGGTGCGGCGCGAACGGACCGCCGGCAGCGACCATTGCGCCGTGCTGCTGATCAACCTGGACCGCTTCAAGGTCATCAACGACACGCTCGGTAACGAGGTGGGCAACCAGGTCATCATGCTGGTGGCCGAACGCCTGCGCTCGACGGTCCGGGCCAGCGGCCGGCCGCCCGGCAACACCATTGCCGCCGAAGTGGCCACCCGCGTGGGCGGCGACGAGTTTGCCGTGCTGCTCGACGGCCTGGCCGAATGCTCGACGGTGCAGCGCATCGCCGGCCGCCTGCTCGACCGGCTGGGGCGGCCGTACCGGGTGGGCGCGCACGAGCTCAGTTTTACGTTCAGCCTGGGCATGGCCGTGCTGGAACCGGGCGCGCGCGACGCCGACGACCTGCTGCGCAATGCCGCCATCGCGATGGCGGTGGCCAAGGGGCAGGGCGGCAACCGCCTGGTCGAATTCCAGCAGCAGATGCGCGAGCAGGCGCTGCTGCGCGGCGGCCTGGAAGCCGACTTGCGCCTGGCAATCGAACGCGGCGAGCTGTTCAACCTGTACCAGCCCGTGGTGGGCCTGCAGGCGGAAGGCCGCATCGACCCCGGCGTGGGCGTGGAGGCGCTGGTGCGCTGGCGCCATCCGGTGCGCGGCCTGGTCGGCCCGGTGGAATTCATTCCCATTGCCGAGGCGGCCGGCATGATCGACGCCATCGGCGAGCAGGTGCTGGCCCGCGCCTGCCGCGACTTCGTCGACTGGCAACGCCAGCTGGGCCCGCGCGCGCCGCGCTTGCTGGCCGTGAACCTGTCGCGCGCCCAGCTCACGCAATCGAACCTGTGCGACAAGGTGGCGGCGATCCTGGCCAGCACCGGCATGGCGGCGCCGCAGTTGCAGCTGGAAGTGACGGAAAGCCTAGCCGCGCAAGGCGACGATATCCAGCAGCAGCTGCGCGGCCTCAAGCAGCTGGGCGTGAAGCTGGCGCTGGACGACTTCGGCACCGGCTATTCATCGCTGTCGAGCCTGCACTTGCTGCCCGTCGATACGGTCAAGATCGACCGCTCGTTCGTCAGCCTGGCCGCCAGCAGCCGCCACCACCAGGTCTTGATCGAGGCCACGGTGCTGGTCGCGCGCAGCCTGGGCATGAACACGGTGGCCGAAGGCATCGAAACCGCCGAGCAGGCGGCAGTCGCGTATGCGCAAGGCTGCGACAAGGGCCAGGGCTATCTGTACAGCCGGCCGCTCGACAGCGCCGCGCTCCTGCAGTGGCTGGACGCCCAGGCTTAGGCGCCGGGCACGACCACGCTACGCCGCCAGCCCCAGGTCGGTGGCCACCTGCTGGCGCAGCAGGTATTTCTGGATCTTGCCGGTGACCGTCATCGGAAACGCGGGCACGAAGCGGATGTAGCGCGGAATCTTGTAGCGCGCGATCTGGTCCTGGCAAAACGCGCGGATCTCGGCCTCGTCCGCCGTCATGCCGGGGCGAACGATGATGCACGCGCACAGTTCCTCGCCATATTTCGGATCGGGCACGCCCACGCACTGCACGTCCTGCACCTTGGGATGGCGGTACAGGAATTCCTCGACCTCGCGCGGATAGATGTTTTCGCCGCCCCGTATCACCATGTCCTTGGCGCGGCCCACGATGGCAGCAAAACCCTGGGCGTCGATCACGGCCAGGTCGCCCGTGTGCAGCCAGCGCGCGGCGTCGATGGTCTCGCGGGTCTGGTCGTCCTCGCCCCAGTAGCCGCGCATGACCGAATAGCCGCGCGTGAGCAGTTCGCCTTTCACGCCGCGCGGCACCACGCGGCCGCCCAGCGCCAGCAGGTTGGCAGCCAGCCGCGTCACCCGGGCATCGAGCTCGGCGTAAGTCCAGCGCACCTGCTGGTGCGGCACGACCAGCGCATCGTTGCCGCCGTGGCGCGCGGCGATCGTGGCAAGAAAGCGGCCGATGGTGTCGCCGATCAGCGGCACGTCGTGGGCGCCGTGGACATAGCTGAGGGCGGCGTCGGAGGGGTGGTGCAGTTCAGCGCTCGGGTGTGGCATATCGTCTCCATGGCGTTGTTTTGACTGGTGCCAGTCTAGCATCGCGCCACGGCGTTGCCGCCACGTGCGTCATGTGCGCCATGCGCCGGGTCCGGCGCTGGCGGTCACTACGCGGACGGCGACATCGGCATGGCCCCTGGCGCCGCCGGCGCGCGCTTCCATTTGCGCGGCAGCAGCATGGCCGACAGGAACTTGCTGCGCTTGCAGACTTCCCACATCACGGCCGACAGGCACAGCGCCACCGGCATCGACAGCACCAGGTTGATCACGCTGGAATGGATGTCGCGTTCGAACAGCGGCAGGAAGATGTGCAATATGCTCAGGTGGAACAGCAGGATGAACAGGCTGGCGCCGCCGAGGTAGCGCAGGACGTTGGCGGCAAGGTCGATCCGCGACAGCAGCGTGCACACGCACAGCATCAGGTAGATCCCGCACAGCGCTTGCAGCGTGGTCAGTATCGGTGCATCGTAGTGGCGCAAATTGAAATCGATGGTGTAGCTGAAGCCGAACTGGAACACCACCATGCCAATGGCGGCCACGACTGCCCACAGCGTATTAATCTGAAAATACTTGATGCGCGACGTCAGGAAATTGCCGAGCAAAAAATAAAAACTGGTCATGAACAGGATGTCGGCGCTGAACGGCAGGCCGCATTCGAACAGCGACGCGCTGAATTCGGACTGGCTGCGGCACGTATTGACCACGGACGCATCGGCAAACGCGTCCATCATGTAGTAGCCGCTCACGGCCAGCAGCAGCAGCAGCGCAATGCGCTTGACGGGACTGTTGAGCAGCACGCGGTCGGCGCGCAGCAGCATGGTGCTGAACACGTACAGCAGCCACAAATGGGCTAGGAACCACAGCGGCAGGGGATTGATGGTGAACCCGGCCGGATAAATCAGGCCCAGCGCGATGCTTTGCAGCGAATGATTGCCCAGCATGGCATCGATCAGGCCGGAGATCACCACGACCACGAGCAGCGGCTTGAGCCAGGCGTCGGCCCGCTGCAGCGCCACCTGGCGCAGGGTTTTGGTGCCGACCGAGAAGGTCACGCCCGCCATGAAGAAAAAAAACGGCAGCCGGAACGCCGTCAGGAAATCGGCCGCGTCCGGAAACCGGAACGTGAACATTTTGTTGTGTCCCAGCACGATCAAGATGATGCCCAGTCCCTTGGCGATATCGATGAACGCCAGCCGTTCGCCCGGCTTTTTCTGTGCGATGGGCGCGCCGTGAGTGTGCATGTTGATCCCTTTCAATATGTGTCAAAAAATACATATCGAGCTTATGAGAAATATCACCATGCGTCCAATCGTGCGCGGCCGTTTTGGAACTTTTGGTCGAAAATTTACAAATGTTAATGTTCTTTTTCTTTCTTAAAATCAAGGACATGAAGCTGGTTTCAGCTTTCGGCCACCCCCGTTGCCCATTATTGATGCAGCGCATTATCGTAACAACTTGTCGCTTGCCGCCCACGGTTTGACCGGCCGTGGCAAAGTTCTTGCTTTGTAAAAAGAATAAGATGGTTAAGCTTGCACAGCGGCATATCACGCATCATTTCGGGGCGCAGCCCTTCCCAGTGACCGGAGAAAACGCATGAAAATACGGCAGACGATCATGTTCAGTTCCATCGTGGCGGCCCTGGCCGCATGGACCCACGGCGCCCAGGCGCAAGCCACGCCCGCGCCTGTCACCGACCAGATCGAAGTGGTGACCGTGACCGCGCAAAAGCGCAAGGAAGATCCGGCCAAGGTGGCAATGAGCATTTCCGCCGTCACCGGCAAGCAGCTGCAGGAAGAACATATCCGCGACATCACGGACTTGACGCGCGTGGTGCCCAATATCTCGTTTACGGCCGCCAGCGGCAACGGCGGCGCCGGGCCCGGCACCTCGAATATCGAAATCCGCGGCATCAGCTCCACGGCCGGCGCCGCCACGGTGGGCGTGTACCTGGGCGACACGCCCGTCACGGTGGGCAACGTCTACACCATGGGCAATATCGAGCCGCGCTTTTTCGACATCGACCGGGTGGAAGTGCTGCGCGGTCCGCAGGCCACGCTGTACGGCGCCAGCTCGATGGGCGGCACCATCAAGTTCGTGCCCAATGAACCGACTATGAACGAGCGCGAGTTCACCACCTACACCGAGGCGTCCGGCACCAAAGGCGGCAGCGCCGGCTATTCCGCCAACGTGGTGGGCAATTTTCCGCTGATTGCCGACGAACTCGCCTTGCGCATCGGCGTCCAGGCCCAGCGCACGGGCGGCTATATCGACCAGGTCGACGGCGACGGCAACCAGGTGGCCAGCAACATCAACCGCTACAGCGACCAGGAGCTGCGGGCCGCGCTCAAGTGGAAACCGATCCGCACGCTGACCATCACGCCGTCGCTGTACTTCCAGCGGCTCGATGCGAAGGACATCTCCGCCTTCAACCTGGACCGGCCCGACTACCAGGCGCAAAAGCAGGTGCGCGAGCCGTCGATCGACAAGCTGCTGGCGCCCAGCGTGACCGTCAACTGGGACCTGGGCGGCGCCGACCTGACGTCCGCCACCAGCTATTTTTCGCGCAAGTTCGACCGCACCCAGAACGGTTCCGCGTACAACAGTTATTCGCTGTCGACGTTCCTGACGTCCACCGACGACGGCGGCAAGGCGCCGCCCGAGCTGATCGACGCGATTGCGGGCCTGCCGTCGGCCGTGTACCTGCAAAACCGGGTGCGCCAGGTGTCGCAGGAATTCCGTCTCGCTTCCCGGCCCTATGATGGCGCCGTGTCGCCCTGGACCTGGCTGCTGGGCACGTATTATTCGCGCCAGCGCACCGATATTGCCGAGAATGACCCGATCTTCGGCCTGACCGACACCTTCAAATCGTTCGGCTTCGACATCTACGATCCCGAACTGCTGCCCGATGTGCTGCCCGGGTCGTTCCCGAACGACGATTCGTTTGCCGGGGAATTCCATTACCGCGAAAGGCAGGCTTCGCTGTTTGGCGAAGCCAGTTATTACTTTGCCCCCACCGTGCATGCGACCATCGGCGCGCGCTACCTGAAGGCGAAATCGACGCTGGAGCAGCGCAACGGCAACTACCTGGCCGGCGCCGGCAACAACAGCGGCGCCAGCCTGTCGTCGCACGCGTTCACGCCCAAGTATGCGCTGACCTGGGAAGTCGATCCGGCCCACACGCTGTACACCAGCGTGGCCAAGGGCTTTCGGCTGGGCGGCTCCAACATCTTCGTGCCGCCCACCACGTGCGGCCCGGACCTAGAGCTCAACGGCCTGACGGCAGGCCCGCCCAACTATGCGTCCGACAGCCTGTGGAGCTACGAGGTGGGCAGCAAGTCGCGCTTCCTCGACAACCGGCTGACGGTCAACGCCGACGTCTTTTACGTGAAATGGAAAAACATCCAGCAGGGCGTGTACCTGCCCACGTGCGCGTACACGTATAACGCCAACGCGGGCGACGCCACCACGCGCGGCTTCGAGTTCGACATCAAGGCCAAGCCGCTGGCAGGGCTCACGCTCGGCGCGTCGGGCGGTTACGTGAAAGCGGAACTGAGCAACGACGCCGGCATCGAGAACGGCGTGGTGGGAGCCGTGGCCGGCGCCCGCATCCAGGGCGTGCCCAGGTATAACGCGGCCATCAACGCGCGCTACAACTTTGCGCTGGGCGAGCGCAGTGCATTCGTGATGGGCGGCGTGCAGTGGGTGGGCTCGAGCAAGGGCGCGCTCAACCCGGAGTCGACCGACTACGACCGGCCCGCGTACCACACGGCGGACTTCAGCGCCGGCATGGCGTTCGACGGCTACACGGCAACCGTGTTCGTCAAGAACGCGTTCGACAACGACACCGTGATCCAGCACCCGCAGGTGGCGTCGATCGTGCAGGGCTACCGGCTGGCGCCGCGCGCCATCGGCGTCAGCCTGGCCACCAAGTTTTAAGTTTCGGGGATAATGCTGCCTTCGCAACCACCTTCGGGGGCAGCATGGCCATCACGATTTATCACAACACCGCTTGCGGCACGTCGCGCAAGACCCTGGAAGCGATCCGCGCCACGGGCGTCGAGCCGCACATCATCGACTACGTCAAGAACCCGCCCACGCGCGCGGTGCTGGAAGACCTGATTGCCCGGGCCGGCCTGACGGTGCGCCAGGCCATGCGCGACAAGGGCGACCTGTACGGGGAGCTGGGTTTGGGCGACCTGTCGTTGCCGGATTCGGCCTTGCTGGACGCCATGCTGGCTCATCCGATCCTGATCAACCGGCCGTTCGTGGTCACGGACCAGGGCGTGCGCCTGTGCCGGCCGTCGGAGCTGGTGCAGCAGATCTTGTAAGGGGAGAACGCGCGCAGGCAGGGGCGCGCGGGCAGGAGGAAATCGGCGTCAACCACACGCCGCTGGTATCAAAACCGTCATCCCCGCGCAGGCGGGGGATCCAGTCTCGGCCGCTAGTGCGTACGATGGACCGAGAAATGCGCCAGCTGCAGCAGCGAATACTTGTACTCGCTGTCGGGCAGGTCGGCAATCGCATCGGCCGCGCGTTCGGCAGCGACTTCAGCCTGGCGGCGCGTAAAGTCCAGCGCGCCGCTGCTGGTGACGGCGGCCAGCACGGCGTCGAAATGCTGCTCGTCGCCCTGCTCGATGCAGGTGCGCACCAGTTCGCGCTGTTCCGGCGTGCCGTTTTCCATCAGGTAGATCAGCGGCAGCGTCGGCTTGCCTTCGCGCAGGTCGTCGCCCACGTTCTTGCCGATCTCGGCAGCGTCGCCTGCATAGTCGAGCACGTCGTCGATCAACTGGAACGCGGTACCCAGCGAGCGGCCGTATTCGCCGGCAGCGGCGATCTGGACATCGTTGGCGCCGGCGATCAGCGCGCCCAGTTCGGCCGCTGCTTCAAACAGCTTGGCCGTCTTGGAACGGATCACCTGCAGGTAGCGTTCCTGGCTCACGTCCGGGTCGTGCATGTTCAGCAGCTGCAGCACTTCGCCTTCGGCAATCACGTTGGTCGCTTCGGACAGGATCTGCATCACGCGCATATTGGCCAGGTCGGCCATCATCTGGAACGAGCGCGAATACAGGAAGTCGCCCACCAGCACCGACGCCGCATTGCCGAACAGGGCATTGGCGGTGGCGCGGCCGCGGCGCAGCGACGATTCGTCGACCACATCGTCGTGCAGCAGGGTGGCGGTGTGGATGAACTCGACCACGGCAGCCAGTTCATGGTGCGCCGTGCCCTTGTACGCATACGCATTGGCCATCAGCAAAACCAGCACGGGACGCAAACGCTTGCCGCCGGCGCTGATGATGTATTCGGCAATCTGATTGACGAGGCTGACCTCGGAATGCAGCTTGCGGCGGATGACCGAGTTGACCGCATCCATGTCGGCGGCGATCGATTGGGCAAGGGTATTCTGGGGAGCGGTATGGGTAGCGGCAGACAAGACGAACCTGTGCAAGTGACATTATTGGTGCCGAGATTATACGACATGGCCTCCGCCACCGGGGCAAAGGCGGTGCTTTAGAAAGACGATGGGGGCAATTTGACCGATTTGGCGGCGCCAGGACGCCGCCGATGTTGACTGACATACCACGCCGCCGGCCATTTGTGAATAGTTTTTGACGCGAAAACCCATCCCATGTATAATCTGCGTTTCCCCGGTTTCCATGCAGGACATAATTATTAGTCACTGCAATGCGTCGGCGGATTTTTCTCAACATATGAAGAGGTTTCAAATCATGTACGCGGTCATAAAAACCGGTGGCAAACAATACAAAGTTGTCGCTGGCGAAAAACTTAAAGTAGAACAGATACCTGCAGACATTGGTTCCGAAATCACCATTGACCAAGTCCTCGCCGTTGGCGCGGGCGACAGCATCAAGTTTGGTGCTCCCCTGGTTGAAGGTGCTACGGTACTGGTTACTGTTGTGGCTCAAGGTCGTCACGATAAGGTGAAGATTTTCAAGATGCGTCGTCGTAAGCACTACCAGAAGCATCAAGGCCATCGTCAGAATTACACCGAAATCCAAATCGTCTCGATCAACGGCTAATCCCGTTCCGGCACACTAGTACTCAAGGAGCTTTAGCATGGCACACAAAAAAGGCGGCGGCACAACGCGAAATGGTCGTGACTCAGAATCAAAACGCCTGGGCGTGAAGGTTTACGGCGGTCAAACGATCAATGCAGGCGGCATCATCATTCGTCAACGCGGCACGCCAGTGCGCGCCGGCGAAGGCGTTGGCACCGGCAAAGACCACACCCTGTTCGCTCTGGTGGACGGCGTGGTCAAGTTCGTAGTCAAGGGCGCAGGCTCGAAGCAGTACGTTACCGTGGTAGCAGCAGCCTAATTGCGCTGCACGGATGATGCGCGGGGCGCACCATCCGATTTTGTAAGGCGCAAGCCTTCAATCGAAAAGGCTCTGCCCATGGTAGGGCCTTTTAGTTTTATGGCGGTACATCATGAAGTTTATCGACGAAGCAAAAATTGAAGTCATCGGTGGTGACGGCGGCAATGGTTGCGCCTCGTTTTGCCGTGAAAAATTCCGCCCGTTCGGCGGCCCTGACGGCGGCGACGGCGGCAAGGGTGGCTCGATCTGGGCCGTAGCGGACCGTAACATCAATACCTTGGTCGATTTCCGCTTTTCCAAGGTGCACCGCGCGAAAGACGGCGAATCGGGCCGTGGCGCCGATTGCTACGGTAAGGGCGCAGACGATATCCATATGCGCATGCCGGTCGGCACCCTGATCATCGACGACGTGTCGGGCGAGATCCTGGCCGACCTGACCGAACACGGTCAAATGGAATTGCTGGCCAAGGGCGGCGAGGGCGGCTGGGGCAACATCCACTTCAAGACCTCGACCAACCGCGCACCGCGCCAGAAGACCGAGGGCAAGGAAGGCGAACGCCGCGAAATCCGCCTGGAGCTGAAAGTGCTGGCGGACGTCGGCTTGCTGGGCATGCCCAACGCCGGTAAATCGACGTTCATTTCGGCCGTGTCGAATGCCCGTCCGAAGATTGCCGATTACCCGTTCACCACCCTGTTCCCGAACCTGGGCGTGGTCCGCGTCTCGCACGAGAAAAGCTTTGTGATCGCCGACATCCCGGGCCTGATCGAAGGCGCCGCCGAAGGCGCGGGCCTCGGCCACCAGTTCCTGCGCCATCTGCAGCGCACCGGTCTGCTGTTGCACATTGTCGACCTGGCGCCGTTCGAGACCAATGTCGATCCGGTCAAGGAAGCCAAGGCGCTGGTCAACGAGCTGAAAAAGTACGACGAAGCGCTGGTGGACAAGCCGCGCTGGCTGGTACTGAACAAGCTCGACATGGTACCGGAAGCGGAACGCGTCAAGCGCGTGAAGGACTTCATCAAGAAATTCGGCTTCAAGGGTCCGGTGTTCGAGATCTCGGCGCTGAGCCGCGACGGTACGCAAGAGCTGGTCAACGCGATCCAGATGCACCTGGAGCAAGTGCGTCATACCGAGCAGCGCAGCGAAGAAACCCAGATGACCGAAGAAGCACGCGGTATTTCGTCCATCGATCCGGACGATCCGCGCTTCAAGATCCTCGACTGATTGTCAAACGGGACTGCACAGTCCTCGACGTAGTTTGGTATCAAAGGCATAATCAGGTTGAACTGGTTATGCCTTTTATTTTTCACCGGCATAATCGTAATCAGCTGATGATGCCTTTCCATTTCGGCGCCCCTTTGTCACCACAAGGCCGGCGACCCTCAGCGGCAAGCAGGGCCATCCGTCCTAGCCAAGCACAATCACAGCACAGTCATTTCTTTCGCTTGTCTGGAGTAGCATCGTCCCCATGAATTCCGTTATACAAAAAGCCCAACGCATCATCATCAAGGTCGGCTCGTCGCTGGTCACCAACGACGGCCGCGGCCTCGACCATGCCGCCATCGCCCGCTGGGCGTCGCAGATCGCCGCCCTGCGCGCGCTGGGCAAGCAGGTGGTGCTGGTGTCGTCCGGCGCGATTGCCGAAGGCATGCTGCGCCTCGGCTTCGAGCGCCGCCCGCACGACATCCACGAACTGCAGGCCTGCGCGGCCGTTGGCCAGATGGGCCTGGCGCAAATCTATGAGACCAGCTTCCGCGCCCACGGCCTCGGCACGGCGCAGGTGCTGCTCACGCACGCCGACCTGGCCGACCGCGAACGCTACCTGAACGCGCGGTCCACGCTGACCACCTTGCTGCGCCTGGGTATCGTGCCGATCATCAACGAGAACGACACGGTGGTCACCGACGAAATCAAGTTCGGCGACAACGATACGCTCGGCGCGCTGGTGGCGAACCTGATCGAGGCCGACGCCCTGGTCATCCTCACCGACCAGCAAGGTTTATACAGCGCCGATCCGCGCAAGGATCCGCAAGCGGTGTTGATCGCACACGGCCGCGCCGGCGACCTGGCGCTCGAAGCAATGGCCGGTGGCGCCGGCAGCAGCCTGGGGCGCGGCGGCATGCTCACCAAGATCCTGGCCGCCAAGCGCGCCGCCAAGTCCGGCGCGCACACGGTGATTGCCTACGGCCGCGAAAACAATGTGCTGGAACGGCTGGCCGGCGGCGAAGCGATCGGCACCGAGCTGCAGGCGCAGACGGGCCACCTGACCGCGCGCAAGCAGTGGATGGCCGACCATCTGCATACGGCAGGACAGGTGGTGCTCGATGCGGGCGCCGTGCAAAAGCTCACAGCCGAAGGCAAGTCGCTGCTGCCGATCGGCGTGATTGCCGTAAAGGGCGAGTTCGGCCGCGGCGCCGTGATCACCTGTGTGGATGATGCAGGCGTGCCGGTGGCGCGCGGGCTGTCCAACTACACCAGCGCGGAAACGCGCCGGATCATGCGCAAGTCGTCAGGCGAAATCGAATCGATTCTCGGCTTTGTCGAAGGCCACGAGCTGGTCCACCGGGACAACCTGGTACTGGTCTGATCACAGCTGGCCGTAGCGGAATCCGATGCCCAGCGCGGCCGGCCATTTCAGCCACAGCAACAACAGCAAGCCGCCGTACCACAGCGTATAGAGCCCATGTACCACCGGCGCCGGCAAGTGACGTAACAGGAATGCGTACATCATTATCTCCATGTGGAAAGCGGTGCGAACAGCGTGGTCATGCAGGTCCACGCGGCCGCCAGGTTGGGGGTGGACGTCAGGGCAAAGCTGAGGATGACGAACTGCAGCGTCAGGAACCAGCTGCAGGCGCGCCATAGCGTGTTGTCGCGCAACGTCGCCGCCCATGGGACGTGTTTCGACCACAGGTGCACCACTACCAGGCCGGCGCCATGGAACAGGCCCCAGGCCAGATAGCGCGGCGACAGTTCATGCCACAGGCCCAGCACCATCATGCTGGCCAGGCTGGCCAGCATGTATTGCCGGGTGCGCGACAGGATGGGGCGGAACACGAAGTCGCGGCACCATTCCGACACCGTGATGTGCCAGCGCCGCCAGAACTCCGGCAAGTTGGCGGCAGCAAACGGGAAGCGGAAGTTCTCCGGCACCCGGATGCCCAGCAGCCCCGCGAAGCCGATGGCGATGTCGCAATACCCTGAAAACTGCCAGTACAGATTGAGCCCATAACCGAGCAGTGGCAGGTAGGCGTCGAGCCACGGGTGGCCGGTTTCGATGTCAAGCATCTGTAATTTATGGTTCAGCAGGTAGCCAGCCAGCAGCACCACCTTCACGTAGCCGTAAAGAATGCGCTGCAACGCCTCCGAAGCCATTTGCCGGTCCCATCGCGCGCGCAGCAACTCGAGGCGGAACGCGTCGTAGCGCTGCACCGGGCCCACCGCCAGCGTGGGGGGAAACAGCAGGTACGCCACGGTGCCGCCGGCGCGGCCGTCGCCCAGCATGCCGCCGCCGCCATGTTCGGCGATTAGGTGCCAGACCTTGAGCGACACGAACGCAAACCCGAGCCAGGCGTCCAACTCATGGCTGGCCTTGCCGAACTGGTAGGCGCCAAACGCCAGCAGCACGCCGGCCAGCCCCACGGTGCGCATCACGGTTTTGCGTTGCCAGCGTGGTGCGCACATCAGCACCGCCCACAGCAGCAAGCCGGTCCATGCCGCCAGGGTCACCCAACTGTCATGCGCCAGCAGCAGGACGCCGCTGGCGGCCAGCAACCACGGCCGCCATGCGGTCGGGATGCGCCAATAAATCACAATCATGCACAGCATGACGACCATGCCGAAAGCAGTCAACCACACCATCTCAACGTCCTTGCGCCATGTGCTGTAGCTGTTCCGTCCACCAGGACGCAAAGCGGCGCGCGCCGGCCGCGTTCATGTGGCGTCCATCGCAGTACAGGCCCGGGTCCTCGAATACGGGCGATGTCAGGTAGCGGATGGTCGGACCCGCCGGCAATGCGGCTTTCAAGCTCTGCAGCCAAGGCTGTTTTGCAGCGGCAAGCGCCTGTTCGAACTCGCGGCTGCGGCTCAATTCGAGTATGACGATGTGGACGCCACGCTGCGACAGGCGCAGCAAGCTGTTTATCAATGCGGTATCCATCGCAGCGACATTGCCCGCCGCACTTTGCTGGGCCAGCAATGCGCGCTGCTTGTGGATCACGGCAGGCGGCATCACCTCGCAGGGAAATGATGTTTCCTGGTCGCTTGGTGGCCGTGCAACGGGATTGGGCAATCCCATCCTTACCATCAGCGGGGCCGCCGCTGCCCCCGCCAAATGCGTGAAGGCATAGCGCATTTCCTCTTCGAACATGTCCGGCGAGAAGGGCAGGAGCAGATTGGTATCGATCACCACGATCTCAGGCGGCTGATGATCAAGCATGTCCATCACGGCATGCAAATGACCAATGCTACCGCCGCGCTTGGTAATGCGGATCCAGTCGATGTCCGGCAAGTCGAGATAGCGGCCTGGCGGCGTGGCTGCCCACAGCAGCGAAGACCCCAGCCCTACCACCCGGACCCGCTTCGAATTGCGATGGTCTGCCAGGAAACGCTGCACATGGGCGGCAGCCGCCACGCCAGCTTCCTGCATGGTCGTCATCGCGTACAGCGCCACCAGCCCCAGCAAGCCTGCGGCCAGCATCAGGCTGAAACACCAGACCCGCAGCGGTAATCCCCGAACGATTCCAGCGCCCATGTCAGCGCGTCAGCCGCTGGATCAGGTGCACCGTGGCGCTGAGCGTTTCCATGTGCACCACGTCGGACGGGCTCAGGCGTACCGAAAACAGGGTCTCCAGGCCGATCACGAAATTGATGTGGGCCAGCGAATCCCAGCCCGGCGTGTTGGCCGGGCCGGAGCTGTCCTGCAGCGTGTCGGGCGACACCTGGAACAGGTCGGCCGCCAGCGCAAAAATCTGCGCGCGCGGATCGTGCACGGCGCCGGCCGCCACCGGTGTCACGGCCAGCGAGCGCTGCAACTGGGCCGTGATGACCTTGCCCGAGGGCGTGCGCGGCAGCTGCGTGCTGAAGACGATGCGCCTGGGCAGTTCGTGGGCGCCGAGGTGCAGCCCGCAATGCGCCAGCAGCTGCTGGCTGTCGGCCTCTATCCCGGGACGCAGCACCACGCACGACACCGGGATTTCCCCCCATGTCGGATCCGGCAGGGCCACGGTGGCCGCTTCCAGCACGGCCGGGTGACGCAGCAGCACACCATTGATGGCCTCCGGCGACAGGTTGTAGCCGCCGCAAATGATCAGGTCCTTGAGACGGCCCGTGATCCAGTAGACGCCGTCGCTGTCGCGCCGCGCCAGGTCGCCCGTGTGCAGCCAGCTGTCGCGCAGAACGGCGGCGGTCGCCTCGGGATTGTCGAGGTAGCCGTGCATCAGGTTGGCGCCTTGCAGGCACAGTTCGCCGGATTCATCGTCCGCCGCTTCGGTGCCGTCTTCGCGCAGGATCTTTGCCAGCATGTCCCGCGGCACGCCCACGCTGCCCACCTTGTGGCTGGCCGCATCCGGGCCCGCGTACAGGCCGCAAGTGCCGGTCTCGCTCAGGCCGTAAGTATTGATCAGCTTGACCTTGAACGCATCGGTAAAGCCGGTCCAGATGGCCGCGCTCAGCGGTGCGCTGCAGGACACGGCAAACTGGAAATGACCGTTGTTAAAATTTTCCGCCAGGTGGCTGCCGTACTGCTGCAGCAGTGCCAGCGCAGTGGGGGCCGCCACCAGGTGGGTGACCTGCTCGCGGTAGACGGCAATCAGCAGCGCTTCGATGCCGACGATGGAAAACGGCGCTGGCCGCACCAGTGCGCAGCCGAGCCGGTAAGCCAGCAGCACGCCCTGCACCAGGCCATCGGCGTGCGACAGCGGCATCAAATTCATCAGGCGCGTACTGCGATCGAGTCCGTAGTGGTTGCCGATGGTGCGCGAATGTGCCAGCAGCGCCGGCCAGTGCATTTCCACGCCTTTCGGACGCGCCGTGCTGCCCGAGGTAAACACCACGTAGGCAGGGCCGTGCTGGCGTGCCGGCGGCAACGCCGCAGCAGCGGGCACGGGCGCCGACAGCAGGCCGGGCCAGTTGTCGAGGTCGACCGGGGCGCGCTTGCCCAGCAGCTTGCCGAGCAGCTTGCCCTTCGCTTGTGCACCTGCCACCCGGATCGCCTGCGCAGGCAGCGTCATGCCTGCCGCCTGCCATTGTTCCACGCGGTCGGCGTCGGCGATCACGCCGGCAACCTGGGCATGCGCCAGCAGGTGCCGAACCTGCTCGGCGGCGGTGCCCGGATCGAGCAGCAATGGAATCGCACCGGCGCGCAGGCAGCCGAGCAGCAACGGGATCGAGGCGTGATCGTCACGCACCATGAACAGCACCCGTTGTTGGTCCAGCTTGCCTGTCAGCAGGCGGGCCGCCACCAGGGCGA
>JBEVMD010000566.1:0-6604 GCA_040508835.1 Duganella sp.
CGCCCACACCCACAGCCGCTGCGAGACGTTTTATTTCGACGATACGGGCCTGCTGGTGCGCCACGACTACCGGCCGGAAGTCAGCTCCCCCGTGGCGCGCGCCGCCAACTTCCTGCACAACTACAAAAGCTGCGACGGTCTCCTGATCACCGAGCGGCGCAAGGTGCATTTTCGCGTCGGCCGCATGGTGACGCCGCTGATCGTCATGGACGCCACCATCAAGGTACGCGAGGTGTTGTACGGCGGTCCCGAAATGGCCGTGGTCTCCGCCTGACCGCCTGCCCGATCAACCTGTTCCTGGAGTACGGATGAATACTGAATCGATTTTCGACCTCATCGCCGCCCATGCCCGCGACGTGCTGCCCGAACTGGCGGCCCGGCCGCTCGGCGGGCACGATTCGCTGCGCGAACTGGGCGCCAATTCCATCGACCGCGCCGAGATCCTGATGCTGGTGACCGCGTCGCTCGGGTTGCGCGTGCCGCTGGTGCAGCTGTCGCAGCCGCGCAATATGGGCGAACTGGCCGAGCTGCTATCGCGCCTGCTGGCCGCAAAGGGAGAGCGCGTTGCCTGACGTCGTCGTCACGGGACTGGGCGTGGTCTCGGCCGTCGGCCAGGGCCGGCGCGCGTTCGCCAGCGCCCTGATGGCAGGGCGGGGCGCCTTCGGCGTGCTGCGCCGCCCGGGACGGCAGTTGCCCGCTCCGGAGCACGACGGCGCGGACGAAGGCGAGCACCACTTCATGGGCGCCGAAATCGCCGACCTTCAGCTGCCCGATACGCTGCCGCGCAAGGCCCTGCGCACGGCGTCGCTCTCGGGCCGGGCGGCGCTGGCGGCACTGCACGAAGCGTGGACCGAGGCGCGCCTGGACGAGGTGCGGCCCGAGCGCATCGGCCTGATCGTGGGCGGCTCCAATTTCCAGCAGCGCGAGCTGCTGCGCGCGCAGGCGGCGCAGGCGCAGCAGCCGTGGTTCGTCTCGCCCGGCTACGGCCACGCCTTCCTGGACAGCGACTTGTGCGGCCTGTGTACCGAGCTGTTTGGCATTCGCGGGTTTGCCTACACGCTCGGCGCGGCGTCGGCCAGCGGCCAGGTGGCCATCCTGCAGGCGGTGGAGGCGGTGCGCGCCGGCCAGGCCGACGTGTGCATCGCCATCGGCGCGCTGACCGACCTGTCGTACTGGGAGCTGCAGGCGTTGAGCACCATGGGCGCCATGGGTTCTGCGCGGTTCGCCGGGCAGCCGTCGGCCGCCTGCCGCCCGTTCGACGCCGAACGCGATGGTTTCATCTATGGCGAAGCCTGCGGCGCCGTGGTGGTGGAGCGGGCCGACCGTATCCAGCGCGCCGGCGTGGAGCGCTACGCGCGCTGCCTGGGCGGCGCCATGGTCATGGACGGCAACCGCCATCCCGATCCCTCGCTCATGGGCGAGTGCGCGGCCATCGGCCGGGCGCTGCGGCGTTCCGGCCTGCAGCCGCACCAGATCGACTACGTCAATCCGCACGGCAGCGGCTCGCGCATCGGCGACGAAACCGAACTGCAGGCGCTGCGCACGTGCGATCTGCAGCATGCATGGCTCAACACGACGAAATCGATCACCGGCCACGGTCTGGCCGCCGCCGGCGCGGTGGAAGTGGTGGCCACGCTGCTGCAGATGCGTGCGGGCCGGCTGCACCCGAGCCGCAACCTCGATTGCCCGATGGCGCCCGGCTGGGGCTTCGTGCGCGACACGCCGCAGCGCTGCGACGTGCGCCACGCGCTCACGCTGAGCATCGGCTTCGGCGGCGTCAATTCCGCCATGTGCTGGCAGCAGATATGAGGAGCAGCGCATGCGCGATGTCCAGCATCCGGGCCTGATCGAGCGGTACCTGCCGCGCTACACGTTTGCCCACCGCTACGCGACGGTGGTGCGGTGCGGCGACATCGCCCGCGTGTACGCCATCGCGCGCGACGTGGACCTGGCGCGCTCGCGCGTGATCGCGCTGCTGTTCCGGCTGCGGGGCCTGGCGCCCGCGCCGGGTCAATGGCGCGCGCGGGCGTTCTGCGCGGCCATGCACTGGACCGAGCTGGCGCAAATGCCGCCCACCGAGTTCCTGGTCGCGTACTGGCGCCGTGGCCGCGACAACCGCATCATGGGCGTGGACAGTCCGGCGCAGTTCTGCGCGCCCATCGCGGGCGCCACGCAAAAGGTGGGCTTCACGTTCCGCTTCCGGCAGCTCGACGCGCACCGGGTGCTGGTCGTCACCGAGACGCGGGTGCTGTGCATCGGCGCGCGCAGCCGGCTGTCGTTCCTGCCCTACTGGCTCGGCATCAAGCCGTTCAGCGGCCTGATACGCAAGGAGATCCTGCGCATCATCCGCAGCGAAGCCGAAGCTCCCCGGCCCGGACCGGCGCCATGAAACCTGCCGCCAACCGGATGGTGGTCACGCTGCCGTGGTGGGTGCTGGCGCCGCTGCGGGTGGCGTTCCAGCTCGTGGGGCGCCTGTATCCGCCGGCGGCCGTCTATGCATTCAAGTGGCTGCTGTCGCACATGCCGCGCAAGAAGCTGTCGGCGCGCGACCGGGACTTCCTGCGGGGCGGCCACCGGCTCGACTTCGACTGCGGCGACGCGGTGCTGGCCGGGTACAGTTTCGGCGCCGGGCCCACGGTGCTGCTGGTGCACGGCCTGCAGGGCAGCGCCGCCAATTTTCACGCGCTGGCGCCGGCGCTGGCGCGGCGCGGCTATCGCGCGGTGGTGTTCGATGCTATCGGCCATGGCAACTCGCCGGACGGCGCGGCGTTCTCGCCGCGCACCATCGGGCACCTGCGGCAGGTAATGGCGCAGCTGGCGCAACCGGCGCCACCGGTGCAACCGCTGCAACCGACGCCATCGACGCCATCGGCACCACCGGCGCAACCGGCGCCGCTGCACGCCGTGATCAGCCACTCGGCCGGGGCCTATCTGACCATGCTGGCGCTGTGCGATCCGCCGCCGGGCGTGGGCGTGGAACGCTGCGTGTACCTGGCGCCGTACCCCGACATCGCCACCACGCTGCGCACCTTTACCGACTATTTGCGGGTGCCGCGCGCGGTGACGCCGGCGTTGCAGCGCTGGTTCGAGGCGATCGGCGGCGTGCCGTTCGCGCAGCAATCGATGGCGTATTGCCTGCCGCGCCACCGCACGCCCGCAGCGCCACCGTGCCTGTTCATCCACGATGCCCACGACCGGCACATTGCGCTCGACCGCACCCGGGACACGCTGGAGGCGCTGGCGGGCGTGGTGGATGCGCGGCTGCGCGTGACCACGGACCTCGGGCATTTCAGAATCCTCGGGGACCCCGGCGTGATTGCCGAGATCGTGGATTTTATTCAACCGACCAGCGAGCGTTAAACCATGCATCCGTCATCGTCAGCCAGCGGCGAGCTGGTATTCCTGTTTCCCGGCCAGGGCTCGCAGCACTACCAGATGGGCCGCGGCCTGTTCGACGCCGATCCGGCCTTCCGCGACCTGATGATCGCGGTGGATGCGCGCTACCTGGCGCGCGAGGGCGTCTCGCTGCTCAGCCACCTGTACGGCGCGCTGCCGGCGCGCGCGCCGCTCGACGATATCCGCCTGAGCCACCCGCTGGTGGTGATGATCGAATACTGCCTGGCCACCGTGCTGCGCCAGCGCGGCGTGCATCCCACCCGCATCATCGCCTCCAGCGCGGGCGAATTTGCCGCCCACGCGTTTGCGGGACGTATCCCGATCGATACGGCGCTGGACATGATGGCGCGCCAGGCGCAGTGGGCCACCGCCCACGCGCCGCCTGGCTTCATGCTGGCGGCGATGGCGTCGCGCGCGTGGTGCGAAGCGGAGGCCGACATAGCGGCGCTGGCCACCGTGGCCGGCGCCGGCATGCCGTCGGCCACGGTGCTCACCGGTCCGCGCGCCAGCCTGGCGCCGCTGGAGGCGGCGTTGCGCGCGCGCGGCGTCGCGTTTCACCGGCTGCCGGTGCGGGTGCCGTTCCACAGCGCGCTGATGGACCCGGTGCGCACGCCGTGGATGGCGCGCTACGGCGACCTGGCGCCGCCCGCCGCGCGGCTGACTATCCATGGCCAGTGCGATGAAAACATCGGCTATGCCGCCGGCCTGTGGCAGGTGATACGGCAGCCGTTCGACTTTCCGGCGCAGCTGCGCTGCCTGGCGCCGGACCGGCCGTGCGTGCTGGTGGACGTGGGGCCGTCGTCCACACTGGCCAACTGGATCCGCCACGGCGCGCCGGCCAGGGCGCACTGGCGCATCATCGGCATCCTGTCGCCATGGGGCGGCGACGTGGCGCGGCTGCAGCAGGCGCTGGACCTCGCACCCGCCACGGCGCGCGCCACCGCTACCGAAACGATGGCCTCATGACGCGCGGCAGAAAGCTGTTCATCTTCGGCATGATGGCCTTCGGCCAGTTCATGGCGCTGGTGGACATCCAGATCGTGGCCGCCTCGCTCAACGCCATCCAGGCAGGCCTGTCGGCGGGGCCGGACGAAATCAGCTGGGTGCAAACGGCGTACCTGATGGCCGAACTGGTGATGATACCGCTGGCGGGCCTGCTGGCCAAGGCGCTGTCCACGCGCTGGCTGTTTGCGGCGTCGGCCGGCCTGTTCACGCTGGCCAGCGCCCTGTGCGGCCTGGCGTGGGATATCGACTCGATGATCGCCTTCCGCGCGTTCCAGGGCTTCGTGGGCGGCGCCATGGTGCCCACCGTGTGGGCCACCGGCTTTATTTTGTTCACGGGCCGGGACCGGGCGCTGGCCTCGGCGATCCTGGGTGTGGTGACCATGCTGGCGCCGGTGTCCGGGCCCACCATCGGCGGCTGGATCACCGAGTGGATCGGCTGGCGCTGGATCTTTTACATCAATATCGTGCCCGGCATCGCGGTAGCGATCCTGTCGGCTGCGCTGATCCGCTTCGACCATGCGCGGCCCGCGCTGTTGCGCAGCATGGACTGGACGCACTTGCTGGCCATGGCGCTGTTCCTCGGCTGCCTCGATGTCGTGCTGGAAGAGGGGCCGCGCCACGGCTGGTTCGGCGACACCGGCATCGCCACCGCCGCCTGGGTGGCGCTGGTGGCGTTCGTGCTGTTCGTCGAGCGCTGCCTGCGTTCGGCCGCGCCCGTGGTGCGGCTGACGCCTTTCAGGCGGCCGACCTTCGTGCTGGCCAGCGCCATCGGGCTGGCCACCAGCGCCGCCATCTTTGCCGCCACGTACCTGGTGCCCGTGTTCCTGGGCCGGGTGCGCGGCCATACCAGCTTCGATATCGGCACCACCGTGTGCGTGACGGGCCTGGGCATGCTGGTCAGCGCACCGCTCACCATGCGCCTGCTCAAGCACTGCGATCCCCGCACCGTGATCGCCCTCGGTGTGCTGGTCTTCACGGCCAGCCTGTGGATGTTCTCGTCCATCGGACCCGAATGGGGTTTCCGCGAACTGTTCTGGCCCCACGTGCTGCGTGGCGTGGCCGGCATGTTGTGCGTGGTTCCGGCCGCCAACCTGGCGCTGGGCGACCTCGAGGACGAAGCCATGCACGAGGCGTCCGGCCTGTTCAACCTGCTGCGCAACCTGGGCGGGGCGCTGGGCATCGCGCTCGTCAACACCTGGCTGCAGGACCACACGCGGCTCCATGCGCTGCGCCTTGGCGAGGCGCTGGGCGCCAACGGCGGCGCCGCGCGCGCCATGCTGGCCGACCTGCTGCAACGGATGCAGGCCCAGACGACCGATACGGCGCTGGCGCTGCAGGCGGCGCACGCCATGCTGGAGCGCCACGTGCAGCGGCAGGCGCTGGTGCTGGCGTTCGACGACGTGTTCCGGCTGATGGCATGGCTGCTGTTGGCCACGCTGGTGCTGGTGCCGTGGTGCCGGCCCGCTATCCGATCCACTTCCACCACCCCACCCGAACCATGAATCGACCCGAACATCTTTCCGAACCGCTGCTGGCGGCGCCGCTCGCGCCGCGCCGGCGCCGCGCGCTGTTTCCCCTGCTGGCGGCGCTGGCCGCAGGCGCGGCGGGCGCCGCCTGGCTGGCGACGGCCGGCGGCCACGAAGCCACCGACGACGCGTATTTGCGCGCCGACGACACCAGCGTGGCGCCGCAGGTCAAGGGCCGCGTGCTCGAGGTGCTGGTGCGCGACCACCAGCGCGTGAGAACGGGCGAACCGCTGGTGCGGCTCGACGCCGACGACCTGGCCGCCCGCACGCGCGCGGCCGACGCCGAGCTGCAGGGCGCGCGCGCCAACGTGCTGGCCGCGCGGGCCGCGCTCGACAGCCTGCAGGCGGAAACCCGGCTGGCCGAGGCGAACATCACGACGGTGGAGACCGGCATTGTCGCGGCCCGCGCGCGCGTGGTGCGCGCGGCCGCCGAGCAGGCGCGCCACGAACAGCTGGCGCTGGCGGGCGCCGTGGCCCAGCGCGAGCTGGACCTGGCGCGCACGGGCGCGCTCGACGCCCGGGCCGAGGCGGACCGCAGCGCCGCCATGCTGGTCATGAGCCGGCGCCAGGCCACGCTCACGCAAAGCAAGCGCGGCAGTTTACACGCGGCGCTGGCCCAGGCCGAGGCGGGCGTGGCGCGGGCCGCGGCCGGGGGGGGGGGGGGGGGGCCGGCCCCC
>JBEVMD010000578.1:0-5025 GCA_040508835.1 Duganella sp.
TGCCTGGGCGGCGGCGCCCAGCATGCACAGCATAATCAGGGTTTTTTTCATCGAGCCATTCTGCAAGAAATGGCGCCGGTCCGCTGCGGACCGGCGCCCTGGACGTGCTGCCGGCTTACTTGACGGCCACCGGTTCGCTGTCGTCCGGTGCGGTGGCCACGATGGCATCGGTGGCGACCGGCTCGGTCGTGGTTTCGGCGCCATCGCCGATCAGCGCCAGCACGGCGTTATAAAAGGCGTCGGCCATGCTCACCGGTGGCGCGGTGGGCGTCTCGGGACCGCCGGTGTTCGAGATCGAGTGGCTGTTGCCGCCGCATCCGGCCAGCGCCAGCAGCGCGGTGGCGCCCATCACTGCCAGGAGCTTGTTCATGGTGCGCTCCTCGCCGATTGCGCCACGGTCGCGCTTTGCGGCGAACCGGCGATCGGCGTTTTCAGGTAAGGGAAGCCGGCGTTGAAGTAACTGTCGTCGACGTACGCGCCATCGGTGAAGTGCAGGCCTCCGGCGGGCGCATCGGTCGGTGCGCAGCCGAGACTGAGCGTGCACAGCTTGCCCATGACCACGCGCAGCGCGATATCGACCACGTCGTCGCCGGGACGTCGGCCGTTCGGGAAGCCCGCATTGTCGCCGCCGATCACGCCCAGGCGGTTTTGCGCGCCCATCGCTGCAGCCGGCGTGGAAGTATTGAGGCGCAGCATTTCGGAGGCGGTGACGGTGGCTGGCTGGTTCAGGCCCTTGACGCCGGTGAGGAAGGCCGCCACCAGGTCGTTGCGGGGGAAGTTGGTGGGAGCCTTGGCGCCGGCGCTGCCGTACAGGATTTCGATCAGCGCGGGCAGGGTGGGGTTGGTCACGTAGGTCGCGAACTGGGTGTCGCCGGAAGGCTTGCTGGCGTTAAAAGTATCCTTGTCTTTCAGGCCGATGACCACCTCGTTGACCAGCGGCGCGCCCAGGCGCGATACCTGTACCCAGGCGCCGCCTTCCTTCGATGGCGACGACGTGTTGGGGGTCGGGTTGAGCAGGCGGCCCTGGCGCACGCTGGCCGTGGTCCAGCCGCCGATGACGGGATCGCCGCCCGTGGCCGCCGTCAGGCAGCTGCTGGCCACTTCCATCTCGATGGACGTCACGTTCTTTTGCGCCAGGTCGTCGCGCGCGCCTTTTTCCGCGTTGGCGGAAAACTCCGTGGCCGGCGCCTTGATGTTGACCAGGTCGAAGGTTTCGCCCAGGTTGACCACGAACGGATCTTTGCGCTGGCCCACGAACACGCGCGCCGGCGTGGCGCAGCCGGGAATGTTGACGTTGTACACGTGGGCAGCGGCATACGCGGCGTAGTCGGGGATGGACTTGTTGCCGATGTTATCGAGCGGCTTGTCGAACGTGGCGCCGCCGGCGGCATTGGTCACTGCAGCCTTGGTGCCGGTGCGGCGGTCGCCGCGCACCACGCCGATGGTGTAGGTTTCGCGCACATTGGCGCCGGCCGCGTTGGGGCCGGCAATGGCGCCGCCGTTGATCACCAGCGGGATCGAGACCGACTTGTCGCCGATGGTCAGCTTGGTGTCCTTGTTGGTGTTGGTGAAGCGGAACTGGAAGGTAATGTCTTCCTTGGCGTCGCCATTGTTATCGATATGGATTTCATACAGTGCGTTGGGATCCATGGCGAAATAATTCGGGCCGCCGTAGGCATCCTGCAGCGGCACGTAGTCGGCAATCAGGGTGACGAAGCCGGCGCGGCCCGTCTCGTAGCTGCGGAACATGTAAAAGTCGGTGCCGTCCACCTTGGGACTTTGCGTGACGAATGGCGCTTCGCGGTGGCTCGACGCCATCGCTGCCGGCGCCAGCGCGCCTGCCAACGTGCCCAGGACTGCCATGCCGAGCGCATGCTTTACTAAATTGTGCATCGTATTCTCCCCATTGGTTTAATGACCTGCTGTTTCGTTACGACACTGCTGTACTGCACCCACCTATACGGCGCACGATTGGCGCCGGATTCACATTTGGCAATTATTTTTTTACATTGTTTTTTGCATTGTTTTTTACATTGGTTAAAACCGGTGGTTCAGGGTGAGGCGCGCCGTGCGCGGCTCCACCGGGTGGAAGTGCACGTCGTCCACGCCTTCGCGCGGTTCGCCCGGCAACCGCGAGGCGTAGTAGTAATCGATGTCGCTGGCCTGGCGGTCGAACAGGTTGAAGCCGTCGAGCACCAGCCGGGTGCGCGACGTGAACTGATAGCCCACCCGGCCGTACACCAGCGTGGTCGAACCCGAGCGCACGCTGTTGTCCTCCAGCAGCGGACGGCGGCCGAAGTAACGCAGTTCCAGGCCGCCGAGCCACGGGCCACGGTCCTTGACGGTGATACCGAACGACGCCACCTTGTCCAGCGCTTCGGGCACGTAATTACCGGCCGGGTCGTCCTGGCGGTAGCGCGCGCGCGACGCGGACAGGTCGAGATCGAACAACAGCCACGGCGCGGCAATGTAATGGCTGCTCCATTCCACGCCCCGGCGGCGGCTCGGGCGACTGGCTTCGGTCTGGCCGCTGTCGCCGGCAAACACCAGTTCCGAGTCGACGTCCAGGGTCCACAGCGACAGCGACGTCTGCAGGCCGGGCAGCCACTCGCTGCGCACCCCGAGTTCCGCACCGCGCGTGGCCACCAGCGGCGTGGCCCGATTGCTGGCTAGCACCACGCCGCGCGCATCGTTGCTGTGAAAGCCCGTGCCGTAGTTGATGAAATATTCGGTGCGCGCCCATGGCCCCCAGATTGCGGCCAGCTTGGGCGACGCCCGGTGGGCGGTGACCGCTGCGCCATTGACGTCGAAACGGTAGGCATCGTAGCGGGCCCCGAGCACGGTGCGCAGCGTCGGGCGCCAGTACGCGGTGTTTTCCCAGTACACGCCGGCGCTGGCCTGCCTGACGCGGTCCTCGCGCACGGTGGCCGTGCGCTGACGCGCCACCGTGCTGTACAGTCCCAGCGGGGCGATATGGTCGTACCGCGTCTGCACGCCGAACTTGTTGCGCACGTCGACGCCGCTCCAGTTGGCCACGGCTGCCGTGCTGGCGTTGACACCGCCCATGGTGCGCCGCTCGCTCTGCTGGAACTGGTCGCCGTTGACGGGATCGTTCAACAGGTAAGTGAAATTGCTGAACAAATCGAGGCGCGAGCGCACCAGGTACGCGGCCGCCTCGGTGGCGCGGGCGTCGCTTTTATCGCGCATGGACCACGACAGGCTGGCCCGGTCGGCCCGGCCGCCGTCGCTGGGATCGATCACGCCGAAGCGGCCGATCAACCCTTGCGTGACGGCCCGCTGCGGCACCTGGTCGGTGGCGTGCCAGCGATTGCGGTAGACCATGGCGGTAAGATCGTAACCCCGTCGTGCATCGCCGCTGCCGAAGCGCAGCATGGCGCTGGCCTTGCGCACGTGTTCCGGCGCATCCCACGGGCCATCGTTGCGGCCCAGTTCCACGCCGTACAGCAGCTTGCCGTCGGCCATGCGCAAGGAGTCGGCCAGCACCGCGCGCTGGTAGCCGTAACTGCCCAGCGTCAGGCTGGCCAGGCCCCGGGGCAGGCTGTCGGCCAGGTGCAGGTGGGCGGCGCCGGCCGATGAAAAATCGCCCTCGTCGGCAAAATACGGGCCCTTCCGGTAGTCGATCCGTTGCACCAGCTCGGGAATGATGAAGTTGAGGTCGGAATAGCCCTGGCCATGGGCGTTGCTGGGCAGGTTGACCGGCATGGCATCCACATACGTGGCAAAGTCGGTGCCGTGGTCGAGGTTAAAGCCGCGTAAAAAGTATTGATTGGCCTTGCCGTCGCCGCTGTGCTGGGTGACGATCATGCCGGGCACGAATTCCAGCAATTCCCCGGTGCGCAGGGCGGGGCGGTTGGCGATCAGATTGGCAGTGACCGTGCCTTCGCTGGCGGCGTCCGCGCTGCCCACCGCGTTGTCGTAATGGCCGGTCACGAGCACCCGGTTGAATGCTGCCGGGTCGTCGTTGGCCATGGCATTGGCGGCGCCAAGCAGCGCGACGACCGCTGCCATTGCATTCCTGTTCGTCATCCTGTCCCCTGTCGCTATCGACACCGTAGCGTTGTTGTAGGTGTTGTGCACTCATCTTACGTAGGAAACATGAAAGCGGATTCAGCTTTCGTACGGTGCGCGGGGCGGTGTGGTTTTTTCCGTCAGTGATGGCGGCGCAGGTAGTCCTGCACATCGTCCACGATCGGGATGATGCACAGCGCCATCAGCATAAGGGCCAATGGCACGGTGGCGGCATAGCCGACGTGCTTGAAACCGAGGGCGCCCGTCACGCCGCCGATGAAAAAGCACAGCGCCAGCATGGTCAGCAGGCGCAGCCGCGCACCGCCGGGCGGCGCCGGTTCCGGCGACAGGGCGGGTGCGCGGTACAACATCCTGCCCAGTTCGATGCCGATGTCGGTCACCACGCCGGTGATGTGGGTGGTGCGGATTTCCGCGTTGGACAGCTTGGTGATCACGGCATTCTGCAAGCCCATGATGAAGCTGAGCAGCATCACCGTGGCCGACACATAAAATCCATCGAAGCCGGAAATCCGGCTGCCCAGCAAGCCAAAGCACAGCAGCAGACCCGCCTCCACCAGCAGCGGCAACGCGTACTCGCTGTGCAGCTGGCGCCGGCGCGAATGGCGCACCAGCAAGGTGGACGCCGTGGCGCCCAGCAGGAATGCCACCAGCGCACTGCACCCGACCAGCACCAGCCCGTACATTCCCAGCGCCAGCTGGTCGGCCATGGCCGAGACGATGCCCGTCATGTGCGAGGTGTAGTGCTGCACGGCCAGGAAACCGCCCGCGTTGACCGCGCCGGCAATGAACGCCAGCATGCAGCCGAGCTGGCGGTTGGCGGCCTTGCTGCGGATGCTGCCCGTCAGCCGGCGCGCGCAGTTCAGGGTGTCGATCAGTGGTTGAGTGAGTATGAAAATGCGTGACATCGGGCACAGCCTCCAAAGGACCATGCCCGAGTATAGAGCAACTGGCGCCACCGGCGGGCCCTGCGCGCCC
>JBEVMD010000589.1:0-11345 GCA_040508835.1 Duganella sp.
GCGTTTCTTCGGCAGCATGACCGCCTATGTGCACGGGCCCGAATCGAAGAACTACGACTTCACCAGCGCGCTGCCGGTGCAGCTGCTGGTGGTGCTGGCGCCGCACCTGATGCCGCTGATCGAACCGCATCCGGTGGCCAGGCCGGCAGGGGAGGCGGGCACCACGCCGCCGGTGGCGCTCAACGCCGGCGTCAAGCCGGCGGCCGCCGCACCACTGCGCGCCTGCGGCAGCTGATAGTGCCGCTGTGCGCCTGCGGCAGCCGGTTGCGCCGCTGGCCCGCGAGCCGTCACCTGCGGCCCCGTCGTCCGCTGAACCGTCATCCCCGCGCAGGCGGGGATCCAGTTTCGCCCGCCCACCGCTCGCGTTTCCCTTGCGCACACCGCCAATTCTTGGCAATGTAGCACCCCATGAAACCGATGCGCCACCACATGTCCAAAATCCTCAAGTTCACGCAATTCTCGCTGCGTGACTTGCTCGCCTCCGCCGCGCCCACCGTCCTGCTGATTGTCGGCGTGTGCCTGCTCGCTTACTGGCTGGTGGACCCGGCGCCGCCGCGCACGGTGCGCCTGGGCACGGGCCAGGAAAACAGTGCGTATGAAGAATTCGGCAAGAAATACGCGGCCATGCTGGCCAGGCATGGCGTGACGGTGACGCTGGTGCCGTCGGCCGGATCCGGCGAAAACCTGCGCAACCTGCGCGCCGGCAAGGTCGATATCGCCTTCGTGCAAAGCGGCAGCACCAACGAGGAGACGTCGGAACGGGAAGACCTCAGCTCGCTAGGCAGCCTGTTCGTGGAACCGTTGTGGCTATTCCTGCGCGAACCGAAGGACAAGCAGCCGATCACCCAGCTGTCCCAGCTGCGCGGTATGAAAATCAACTTCGGTCCCAAGGGCGCGGGCGCGCCGCGCCTGCTGCACCAGGTGCTCGACCTGAACGGCCTGGAGAATGGGGACGTGCAGCGCTACTCGCTGGCCAACACGCCGGCCGTGGTGGAGCTGCTGGAAGGGCGCATCGACGGCCTGGTGTTTACATCCGCGCCCGAGGCGCCGCTGATCCAGATGCTGCTGCAAACCCCGGGCATCCAGCTGTTCGACTTCACACAGGCCGAGGCCTACGCGCGCAAGCTGCCGTTTTTGACGCACGTGACGCTGCCGCGCGGGATCGTGGACCTGGGCCGCGACATTCCGGCCCGCGAGTACAGCCTGATCGCGCCGACCGCCACGCTGGTGGCGCGCGAAGACCTGCATCCGGCGCTGGTGGACCTGTTTGTGCAGGGCGCGAGCACCATCCATAACGGCGCCGGCTGGTTCCAGCAGCAGGGGCAGTTCCCGTCGGCCAAGTACACGGAAATCCCGGTCGATGCGGAAGCGGCCAAGTTCTACAAGAACGGCCCGCCGCTGCTGCAGCGGTACATGCCGTTCTGGGCCGCCAATTTCCTCGACCGCATGTGGGTGGTGGTGCTGGCGCTGAGCGCCCTGATTTTGCCGCTGTCGAAAATCGTGCCGCCGCTGTACGTGTGGCGCATCCGCTCGCGCGTCTATAAATGGTACGGGCAGTTGCGCACGGTGGAGCAGGTGGTGGAGGAAGCGCCCGAGGCGACGCGCCTGCAGGTGTACCAGCAGCAGTTGAAGCGCCTCGACGAGATCGAGGACCTGGTCAACCAGATCTCGATCCCGCTGTCGTTTGCCGACGGCCTGTATGGACTGCGCTCGCACATCCAGTTCGTGCGCAAGCGCATCCAGTTCTTGATGGAGGAGATGGCGGGGCCGGGGTTGGCGCTGGATGAGGTGCCGGTGTAGGTTCTACGGAGCGCATAGACCATGTGCGTCGTGTCAGCTTATGCTCCCGTCCACGGCAACCCCGCCTTGCACCAGCCGTTGAGGTTCTTGCGGTGGGTGGCGTCGTCCTTGTCGCCCTCGAACCCTTCGAGGATGTCGAAGCAGTGCTGATAGCCGTGCTCGGCTGCCAGCTTGGCTGCACCACGCGAGCGCACGCCGGAGCGGCACAGGAACAACACCACCTGGTCCTTGCGCGCCACCGAGTTCAGTTGCTCGATAAATTCCTGGTTGGTATTGCCACCCGGATAAGTCGTCCACTGGACCGCACCATGTTGGGCCTCGGGGATCTTGACCCGGCCCACCCAGTCGCGCTCGGCGTTGGTGCGCACATCGACCAGCTTGACCGCGTTGTCCAGGCCCAGCAGTTCGAATGCTTCCTGGGGCGTGACGGCGCCGGCATAGGCCCAATCCTTGTTGCGGCCGCGCGCCGTTGCCAGAATCTCGTCAATTTTGCTCATGTCATGTTCCCGAAAAGGTGTGCGATTATTATAGGCTGGCCGGAACCGCGGCGTCTCACTGCACCAAAGCGAGGCGTTTGCGCGTGAAAGTCAAAAACCGCACAATTAAAGTGCGATTTCCGTAAAATGCACTGTGATGATGCACGAATTGACGTGCATCATATTTGAGCACGGTGGTCCCGTGCCCAATTTTGGACGCACTTGGCGGCAAGTTCAATGCCGCTATTGGCATATCGTTATGAGATTGTGATCCGCAAGCCGCTGGCATGGATACTGCTTAGAATGGGTGCACCAGTTCCGCAAATTATCTTAGGAGAGACGCATGGCAATGACAGCCGCAGAAGTTCTGAAAATGGTCCAGGAAAACGAAGTGAAATTCGTTGATTTCCGTTTCGCTGATACCCGTGGTAAAGAACAGCACGTCACCGTGCCGGTGTCGGCGTTCGACATCGACAAGTTCGAATCGGGTCACGCATTCGACGGTTCCTCGATCGCCGGCTGGAAGGGTATTGAAGCATCGGACATGATCCTGATGCCTGATCCAAACACCGCGAACATCGACCCGTTCATGGAAGAGACCACGCTGTTCATGCAATGCGACGTGATCGAGCCGGCGGACGGCAAAGGTTACGACCGCGACCCGCGCTCGATCGCCAAGCGCGCCGAAGCCTACCTGAAATCGACCGGCATCGGCGACACCGCCTACTTCGGTCCGGAACCGGAATTCTTCATCTTCGACAGCGTGCGCTGGAAGATCGACATGTCCGGCTGCTTCGTCAAGATCGATTCGGGTGAAGCGTCGTGGTCCACCGGCGAGAAGATCGAAGGCGGCAACAGCGGCCATCGTCCAACCGTCAAGGGCGGCTACTTCCCGGTGCCGCCAGTGGACAGCTTCCAGGACATGCGTTCGGAAATGTGCCTGATCCTGGAATCGCTGGGCATCCCGGTTGAAGTGCACCACCACGAAGTGGCGGGCGCCGGCCAGAACGAAATCGGCACCAAGTTCTCGACCCTGGTCGAGCGCGCGGACTGGACCCAGAACCTGAAATACGTGGTCTGGAACGTGGCCCACAGCTACGGCAAAACCGCCACCTTCATGCCGAAACCTATCGTTGGCGACAACGGTTCGGGCATGCACGTGCACCAGTCGATCTGGAAAGACGGCACCAACCTGTTCGCTGGCGACGGCTATGCCGGCCTGTCGGAAACGGCGCTGTTCTACATCGGCGGCATCATCAAGCACGCCAAGGCCCTGAACGCGATCACCAACCCGGGCACCAACTCGTACAAGCGCCTGGTGCCAGGCTTCGAAGCCCCGGTCAAGCTGGCGTACTCGGCTAAAAATCGTTCGGCATCGATCCGTATTCCGCACGTGGCCAATCCAAAAGGCCGTCGCATCGAAACCCGTTTCCCGGATCCACTGGCCAACGTGTACCTGTGCTTTGCCGCGCTGCTGATGGCTGGCCTGGACGGTATCGCCAACAAGATCCACCCGGGCGAAGCGGCATCGAAAGACCTGTACCACCTGCCGCCGGAAGAAGATGCACTGATCCCGACCGTCTGCGCGTCGCTGGAAGAAGCGCTGGAAAACCTGGACAAGGACCGCGAGTTCCTGACCCGTGGCGGCGTGTTCACCGACTCCATGATCGATGCCTACATCGAACTGAAAATGCAGGACGTGCAGCGCATGCGCATGACGACTCACCCTGCCGAGTTCGACATGTACTACTCGCTGTAATCTGCAGCGACCAGCATGGCGCCAGCCGGCGCCTGCCGTAAAAAACGCGGGGACAGCGCAGGCTTTCCCCGCGTTTTTGTTGGGACTGTTGTATAGTCGGGTGGAACTTTCACCCACGGAATGACGAATGATTTTGAGTTTGCAACGCGGCGCGTTGGCCTTGCTGGCGCTGGGCGCAGTGCAGGCCGCCAGCGCCCAGGGCGTGATCTACAAGTGCACGCCGCCCGGCGGCAGCGTGGAATACACCGACATCAAGCGCGGCAGCTATTGCAAGGCCATGGACTTGCCGGGCACGGTGATCGAAGCGCCGCCGCGGCGCGCCACGCCCGCCCGCCAGGGCGCCCAGCCTGCCGCTGCTGCTGCACCGCTGGCCGTGCCGGGCACGTTCCCGCGCGTGGACAACGCCGAGCAGCGCGCGCGCGACGCCGACCGCCGCGCCATCCTCGAAGACGAACTGAAAAGCGAACAGCAAAAGCTGGCCCAGTTGCGCGCCGAATTCAACAACGGCGCGCCCGAGCGCCGTGGCGACGAACGCAACTACGCCAAGTACCAGGAACGCACGGCCACGCTACGCGACAGCGTGAGCCGCTCCGAAAAAAATGTCGAAGCCCTGAAACGTGAGATCGCCAATATCCGATGAGTCCAGTCAAACCCACCAATTTTCCCAATCGCCCGGCCGCGCTGGCTGGCCTTGAACTGCTGGCCTCGGCCGTGGTGATGCTCGACCCCGAAGGTCATATCGCCTACGCCAACGCGGCGGCGGAAAACCTGCTGGCCAGCTCGCTCAAGGCCCTGTCGCGGCAAAAGCTCAGCGCCCAGTTCATCAACCCCGACGAGCTCGATCACATCTGCACCCAGGCGCGCGAACACCGGTTCTCCGACCTGCGCCAGGACCTGACGCTGGAACGCGCCGGCCGCGATCCGCTGCACGTGCACAGCATCGTCACGGCGCTCGACGAACCGGCGGGCCACATCCTGATCGAGCTGCGCGAACACCTGCAGCATTTAAAGCTCGACCGCGAGGAGCGCATCCTCGACCAGAGCCAGGTCAACAAGGAACTGATCCGCAACCTGGCGCACGAAATCAAGAACCCGCTGGGCGGCATCCGCGGCGCCGCGCAGCTGCTGGAGATGGAACTGCCGGCGCTGCACGCGGGCCAGCTGCGCGAGTACACGCAGGTGATCATCAAGGAAGCGGACCGCCTGCAAACGCTGGTCGACCGCCTGCTGGCGCCGCACCGCCGGCCGCACATCGTGGGCGACGTCAACATCCACGAAGTGCTGGAACGCGTGCGCAGCCTGATGCTGGCCGAGTTCCCGTCGGGCCTGACCATCCTGCGCGATTACGACGCATCGATTCCCGAATTCCGGGGCGACAAGGAGCAGCTGATCCAGACCGTGCTCAACATCGCCCACAACGCGGCGCAGGCGCTGGCAGCGCAGATCGACGCCGGTGATGCGCAGATCGTTTTGAAGACGCGCGTGGCCCGCCAGGTGACGCTGGCGAAGGTCCGTTACGGGCTGGCATTAGACTTGCATATCATCGACAATGGGCCCGGCATCGCGCCCCAGATCCGTGACCGGATTTTCTACCCGCTGGTGTCGGGCAGGGAAGGCGGCAGCGGTCTGGGACTGACATTGGCGCAAACCTTCGTGCAACAGCACATGGGCGTGATCGAATGCGATAGCCGGCCTGGATACACGGATTTCCGCATCCTGCTGCCATTGCCATAAGCCGTGGCTGGCGGGGGGGACTTCCCTCGATAGACGATCCACGCGGGATAGACATAACACATGAAGCCAATCTGGATAGTAGACGACGACGAATCGATCCGCTGGGTACTGGAAAAAGCGTTGGCCAGGGAAAACCTGGCCACGAAAAGTTTTGCCAATGCGCGCGATGCCATCGCCGCGCTGGAATATGAAACGCCGCAAGTGCTGGTGTCCGACATCCGCATGCCCGGCGACTCCGGCCTCGACCTGCTGCAACTGGTGAAGTCACGCTTCCCCGGCCTGCCGGTCATTATCATCACGGCGTTTTCCGACCTCGATTCGGCCGTCGCGGCCTTCCAGGGCGGCGCTTTCGAATACCTGGCCAAGCCGTTCGACATCGACAAGGCCGTGGAACTGATCCGCCGCGCGCTCGACGAGAGCCTGCGCGAGACCAATGTCGAATCGGGTCCCACGGAAACCCCGGAAATCCTGGGCCAGGCGCCCGCGATGCAGGAAGTGTTTCGCGCCATCGGCCGCCTGTCGCAATCGAACGTGACGGTGCTGATCACGGGCGAATCCGGTTCCGGCAAGGAACTGGTGGCGCGCGCGCTGCACAAGCACAGCCCGCGCGCGGCGCAGCCGTTCATCGCCCTCAACACGGCGGCCATTCCAAAAGACTTGCTGGAGTCCGAACTGTTCGGCCACGAGCGGGGCGCTTTTACCGGCGCCCAGACCACGCGCCGCGGCCGCTTCGAGCAGGCCGAGAACGGCACGCTGTTCCTGGACGAGATCGGTGACATGCCGTTCGACCTGCAGACCCGCTTGCTGCGGGTGCTGTCCGACGGCCATTTTTATCGCGTCGGTGGCCACCAGCCGCTGAAGGCGAATGTGCGCGTGATTACCGCCACGCACCAGAACCTCGAACAGCGCGTGCGCGAAGGCCTGTTCCGCGAAGACTTGTACCACCGTCTGAACGTGATCCGCCTGCGCCTGCCCAGTTTGAGGGAACGGCGCGAAGACATCCCTATTTTGGTGCGTCACTTCCTGGTGCAGAGCGCCAAGCAGCTGGGCGTGGAAGCCAAGCGCATGAGCGACGCTGCCCTGACCTTCCTGTGCAGTCTCGAGTTGCCGGGCAATGTGCGGCAGCTGGAAAACCTGTGTAACTGGATCACCGTGATGGCGCCGGGCCAGACCGTGGAGGTCAAGGACCTGCCGCTGGAACTGACCCAGGAGCAGCCGTCCGGCAGCCAGGCGCCGCTGGCGTCGGAAGGGTATAACGCCGTGCAGCACCACGGCACCGTGACGCCGGTGGCCGTGGCCGAGGCGCCTGCTGCGCTGCCGGCCTCGCCGGAAGCGTGGCTCGGTCTGCTGGAAATGCAGGCTGCCGCCATGCTCAGCGATGGCCAGCAGGAAGTGATGGCAGTACTGGGCCGGCAATTCGAATCGGCGCTGATCCGCACCGCGCTCAAGCACACCCACGGCCGCAAGAACGACGCAGCCGTGCGCCTCGGCATCGGGCGCAATACCATCACCCGCAAGATCGCCGAACTGGGCATCGACGGCGCCAAGGACGACTGACGCATCTTTCACTGGGGCAGTACTGTAGTAACAGTTTCAGGTAAGCTCTTGGCTGCGTAAGCCAGGAGCTTATTTTTTTATGGAATGTGTATGCTGCTCAATTGTGTCGCCTATCAAGATGGGCAAAAAATGGCCGATATCCCGGTCGAGGAAATCAGCGATTACCTGGAGCGGCCCGAAACCTTTGTCTGGGTCGCCCTGCACGAAGCCAAGCCCGACGAATTGTCGGTCATGCAGCACGAGTTCGGCTTGCACGAACTGGCCGTGGAAGACGCCAACCGCGGCCACCAGCGTCCCAAGATCGAGGAATACGGCGACTCGCTGTTTGTTGTCATCAAAACCGTGGAATGCCGCGACGGCGAAATCGTGCTGGGCGAAGTCGATATTTTTGTGGGCCAGAATTACGTGCTGTCCTCGCGCGACGGCCAGAGCACCAAGGGCTTTCTGGGCGTGCGCGCGCGCGCCGAAAAAGAGCCGCACATGCTGCGCCTGGGCCCGGCCTTCGTGCTGTACGCGCTGATGGACGCCATCGTCGACCGTTATTTCCCGGTGCTGGAAATCCTGGAAACCGAGCTGGAAAAAATCGAGGAACTGATTTTCAGCCGCGGCCGCCAGCGCGACAATATCGAGCGCCTGTATGAACTGAAAAGCAAGGTGACCACGGTGCGCCACGCAGTGGTGCCGCTGATGGAAGCGGTGGGGCGCCTGTACGGCGGCCGGGTGCCGTCAATGTGCATGGAAACCCAGGATTATTTCCGCGACGTCCACGATCACCTGAACCGCATCAGCGCGTCGCTCGACACCATCCGCGACACCATTGCCACGGCAATCCAGGTCAACCTGTCGATGACGGCCATCGAGGAGAGCGAAGTGAACAAGCGGCTGGCCGCATGGGCGGCGATCTTTGCCATCGTCACCGCGTTTGCGGGCGTGTGGGGGATGAACTTCAAGTTCATGCCCGAGCTGGAATGGAAGTACGGCTATCCGATGGCGCTGACGGTGATGATTTTCGTCTGCTGGATACTGCACCGGCGGTTCAAGAAGGCCGGCTGGCTGTAGGCTGTAGCGATAAAAAAACGCCCTGTGTGCAGCGCGACGGCCAAGGCCGCCGCACGCCACAGGGCGTTTTTTCTTCTAACGGAAATTAGAAGTTGTAGGTGCCGCGCAGGTAGAACGTGCGGCCCATCGGATCGGCGTAACGTGGATCGTAGCCGGACTGGAAGCCGATGTTCTGGTACGACAGCGGTGGTTCGCGGTCGAACAGGTTGCGCACGCCGGCCGTCAGGGTCAGGCCCTTGATGGCCTGCCACGAACCGTAACCGTCGAAGGTGGTATAGGACGGCACGTCGTGGGCGCCGTGGGCCGAGGTCACCTGGTCGGCGTAACCGGTCTTGTAGCGCGCGGTCAGGCCGGCGCCGAACTTGTCCTTGCTCCAGTTCAGGTTCATGGTGTTCTGCCAGCGGAAGATCACGCCGTCACCGGAGAAGGTGCCCACCTTGCTGTGCATCGAGTCGCCGATGAAGTTCTGGTACTCGTACTTGTGCACCCAGGTGCTGTTCATGGCGACGTTGAAGTTGCCGTAGTCCTTGGTGCGCAGGCGGTAGCTGGCGGCCAGGTCGACACCGTTGGTGTTCATGTCGCCCAGGTTCTGCTTGCGCAGGTCCAGGTAGCCGCACGTGACCGGGTTCGGGCACTGCGAACCGTCCGTGGCCAGGTCGCCCTGCGGATTGCGGTGGTAGTACGACGCGAACGTGGTCGGATCGGCCAGCACGTCGACGTCCTGCAGTTCGCTGATCTGCTGGGTCAGGCGGATGTTCCAGTAGTCGGCGGACAGGGTCAGGTTCTTGATGCCTTCCCACACGACGCCGATGGTGGCCGTTTTCGAGCGCTCCGGATTGAGGTTCTGGTTACCGCCATTCATCACCTGGAACTGCTGGTTGCAGTTGGTGACCGGCGACTTGTTCGGCAGGTTGGTGCCGCCCGGGCAGTTGACCGGATCGTTGACCGGGCCGCTCGAGTTGGTGTAGCTGTTCTGGGCGTTGACTTCATACAGCGACGGTGCGCGGAAGCCCTTCGAGTACGAACCGCGCAGCAGCACGTCGCGCGTCGGCTGGAAGCGGAACGAGAACTTCGGATTGGTGGTATGGCCGAAGTCGCTGTACTTGTCGTAGCGGAAGGCTGCGGTCACGTCCAGGTTTTTCAGCAGCGGCACGTTCAGCTCGCCGAACAGGGCCGACACGGTGCGCTTGCCCGAGCTCACGGCATTCGGATCGGTGCCGGTCGAGGCCACCACTTTTTCAGCAAACGCGGTGTTCGCTGCGCTGTTGAATTCCTGGTGTTCATACTGCGCGCCCACGGCCAGGCCAGCCTGGTTGCCGCTCTTGAACCAGTCGCCCACTTCGCGGCTGGCCTTGAAGTCGGCGCCCTTGTTGATGCCCTTGGCGCGTTCCAGCGTACCGCTCACGGCAGCGTTGGCGATCAGCGCCGAGCCGGCCGCATCCTGTGCGCCGAACGGGTTGATCACGCCATTGAGCACGCCGTCGGTGATCATGCTGCCGTCGGTATAGCCGCCCACCAGGTTACGGTCGACCTTGTTTTCGTTGTAGGTCAGCGCGGTCTGGTAGTCCCAGCCGGCGACGACGCCGTTGAGCGACAGCACCAGGCGCTGCTGCTTGTTGACGTTCTGATTGTGACGGGGGCCGCTGGCCATGTCGCGCCAGCGCGCGTCCACGGAGTCGAGGGCGTTGCCGTTGCTGTCGACCAGCGGGATCGACGCAGCGATGGCGCCGTTGCCGGGGAAGTAGGGGTTGAGCGTGCCGTCAGGGCGCACGCGGTTGACCGTCAGGCCGCCGTACGGCACCGGTGCAGTCTGGCTGGTGACCTTGCTTTCGGTCTTCAGCAGTTCCAGGCCCAGCTCGTGATTTTCATTGATCTTGAACGTGCCCTTGACCAGGCCTGTGGTGCGCTCCGATTGCGGCACGTAGTCGACCAGCGGTGCGGTGGTCATCTGGCAGGCGCCGTTGGCGCCCGGGATCAGCAGGCTGCCGTTACAGGCCGGGCCCAGCGGGTTGGCGCTGTTCTGGTCCGTGAAGTAGTTGGCAGGGTAGGTCGAGCTCGACAGACCGCCGGGGAAGCGCGTGTTGTAGTCGCGCTGGCCGGCGCCCAGGGCGTGCTGGTACTGGTGGTCCACCATGGCGAAGACGTTGTAGCCGTCGTCGTCCAGGTCGCCGAAGCCGAAGCCGATGTTGGCGTTGTTGGCCGAACCGCCGCCGTGCTGGCTGGAGTCCGCGCCCACGGTGACGGTGCCGCCACGGTAGTCTTTCTTGGTGATGAAGTTGATCACGCCGCCCACCGCGTCGGAGCCGTACAGCGACGAGGCGCCGTCGCGCAGCACTTCCACGCGTTCGAGCGCGGCAAACGGGATCATGTTCAGGTCGGGCGCCGAGCTGTCGAGCGCGTTGTTGGCCAGGCGGCGGCCGTTCAGCAGCACCAGCGTCTTGTTGGCGCCAATGCCGCGCAGGTCGGCAAACGACGCGCCGCCGGTGCCGGTACCGACGGTCTGGCTGGTGCCCACGCCCGACTGCGATACGCTCAGGTTGGCCATCACTTGCTCGACGGTGGTGATGCCTTCCTTTTTCAGATCGTCCATCTTGACCACGGTGACCGGCACGGCGGTTTCAGCGTCGATGCGCTTGATGGCCGAACCGGTGATTTCCACGCGCTGGATCGGCGCCGGGGCTTCTTGGGCCATGGCAGGCTGTGCCAGTACAAAAGCGGCGCTGCCGGCAAATACCAGGCGCAGCGATCGCGCCATTACTTTTTCCATCATCATTGTTACAACTCCCAGGATCTCATCTTATTGAATACATACCCTGAATAATTTATAAGTAAATTATTCAGGGCTGCTATGAGACCATCTGCACCAATTTGGGTCAATGCATGCACTGCAACAAACATACAAATAAACAACACTTTCGACGGATTTTACAAAAATACCTGAAGAATTTGCATGGATAAAC
>JBEVMD010000033.1:0-5030 GCA_040508835.1 Duganella sp.
TGTGGGGCGGCTTCGAAGACCTGGCGCAGGCGCTGCACGACGCCCCGGACATCCTGCCTCGGTTGCGGGTCTATATGATCGGCGGGCCCAATAAAAAATGGTCGGTCAACGCTTACGACTACCTGGCGCGCGCGCACCGCGACCTGTGGATCATCGAAAATAATTCCACTTACCGGGGCTGGTTCGTCGGCGGCGACCAGTCGGGCGACCTCGGCAACCGCAGCTTTGTCGCGCACCACGTCCGGGGCGCGGGCGCGCTGGGCGATTATTTTGCCGACATCGGGCCCGACATCAAGATGGGCGATACGCCAGCCTTCACCCATGTGCTGGGCGCCCATCCGGAACAACCGGGCGCGGGCGGCTGGGGCGGACGCTTCGTGCGTGCCTGGGACCGGCCCCGCGCGACGTTCACCGCGCCGCCCCCCCCGGCCGCCGGGGTGGAAACGTTTGCCGTGCTCGACCTGGTCTATCGGCCCGCCGCATCTGCAGCCGGACCCGCTTCTGTGCCAGTGCACGCCACGCTCCACGTGGACCAGCAGGCGTTCCCCGGCTACGTGGACCAGGACGGCGCCTGGCATTTTATGTTTTCGCCCAAGGAGGCCAAGACCTGGACGTACCGGATCGCCAGCAATCATCCCGACCTCGATGGTCGGACAGGCGGCTTCACGTCGCGCATGCCGTTGCCGGCACGGGCGCATGAGCCGTCCGGCAGTTATCCCAACTGGTGGACCGACGATCCGGCGCCGCAAGCGGCCGAAGGCGTGCACCAGGGCGCGAAGACCATCAGCCGCTGGCGCGCCGATTTCCTGCACGATTTTGCGCAGCGCCTGCAGCGGGCGCGCATTGCGGCTCCGGTATCGGCTCAGGTATCGGCTCAAGTATTGGCTTAGATGCCGGCTCAGGTACCGGCTTAGGTACCGGCTTAAATACCGGCTTACATACCGGCTCAATTACGGGCTTAACTACCGGTGCATGTTGCTGAATCAGCTGCGCCATCCACTCGATCACGCGCACATTCGCGGGCTGACGTAGCGGCTGGGCGATACGCAACGTGCAGCAGCATCGGCCCCAACTGACAGTCCTGAAACAGCGGCAGCAGGTCGCCGCAGGCCAGATGCCGCCTGGCCATGTACCCGGGCAGCCGCAGCACGCCCGTGCCCGCCAGGCCGGCGGCCAGGTACGCGCTTCCGAACCAGTGGAAGCCCAGCGCGTCTCTGCTAATGACCACCGTACCAGCACTAACCGCTGCAGTCGTCAGGCTTGCCTGACTGCCAGACGTGCTGCCAAATCCCTTCGAGCCACTGCTGCCGGCTTTTGTGTTGGCGGCCTCGACTTTTTGCTTGGTATCAGCCTCGCTTTGTCCTGAGGCTTTCGTGCCGGCTGAACCGCTCACATTAAATCCGCTCGCAGAAATACTCAGCGTGACGAAGGGTACACCGAACCAGTGGAAGTCCAGTACAGGTTGCGCTCAGCTGCGGTGCCGATGTCGTAATCAGCCACGGTAATACTGCGGCCGAGTGTGGGGTCGCGCTCGCTTTAAATAACTATTTTCATTAAGCTTTAAAAGCAATTCTAAAAATTTCGTTTGGATCAACGCCGCTCCTGGAAACTATTCATCCAACCAGTCGCGACTGGGTTCAACACCGACCGCCACGTCTACGCTGTCCGCGGCTACCCGATCGCCCCGCGGGAAGCGACGCTGAAACAAGCTGGCTGGCGCGTGCACATTCAGCGCAAAGGCAACGAATAGGGGCAATTCCGATACCCGAAAGAAGCGCAACCGCCGCATCGCCACGCCCCGCGCCCGCGTCGAGCATGTCTTCGGCGCGCTGCTTGGGTATTGTCCGCGTCACCTTCGCGTTGCATCTCAAAGCGGCAAGCTACAACCTGAAACGCCTGGTGTTTACAAACTCGCTGGCCCGGCCGACACGCCCAACGAATTCGTTATCGGCTGCTTGCTTACCACCTCACACCGTAAAAAACGGGTTATTCGAGGTGGTCTTAGGTGGTTGGTGCCTTTAAATTCGTCTGCTGGTCACCTGGGACTTGGAAACAGACTGGACTGGGCATATACGTGAATATCAAGCCAAGCTAGCAAGATAAAAGATCTATGATCGTTATCTTCCACTGGCTAGCACAAAATAAAGGCCAGCTGCGTCGAAGAATATGATCGCACGAAAAAAAAATTATGTGTCAATATTTTGCACTAATTCTTGTATACCGTATTTTTTTCCATATTCAAAAATATCCCCTGTGTCGTCTCGGTGGCCGTGATAATCGCTGTGGCGGTCAGTACCGATGGCGTACGCGAAATTCTCGGCGTAGCGACGGGCCCTTCCGGAGCGGAGCCGTTCTGGACTGACTTCCTGCGCGGCCTGACCCGCCGTGGCCTGCGTGGGGTGAAACTGGTTATCTCCGATGCGCATGAGGACTCAAAGCGGCAGCGAGCAAAGTGCTCAAAACGAGCTGGCAGCGCTGCCGGGTCTATTTCATCCGTAACGCGCTGGCCCATGCCGGTAAAGGTCAGCGACAAGCCGTGCTCGCCATGATCAATACCATCTTCTTGCAGGACACTACGGAGGCAGCCAGCGTGCGCAGCCAGCGTGCAATGGCGCAGCGTCGCCGATCAGCTACGGCCAAAGTTCCCCAAGCTCGCTGCCATGATGGACGATGCTGAACACGAAGTGCTGACATTGATGACGTTCCCCAAAGCGCATCGGACGCAGATCCACAGTACCAAGCCGCTTGAGCGGCTCAATGCCGAGGTCAAGCGCAGGACCAACGTCATCGGCATTTTTCCCAACGATGGCGCCATCATCCGCTTGGTCGGCGCCATGATGCTCGAGCAAAACGACGAGTGGTCATTACAGCGCCGTTACATGCAGCTAGGGTGTGTCTGACAGAACTAAATGATGGAGGATAGGTCATACGGCGATGAGCCGAACTGACCTAACTGAATAGCAATGGCGGCAGCTGTCCCCTCATTTGCCGCCTCACCCGCATCGTGGGCATGCCTACGTTGACCATCGGCGGGTGATCAACGGTATCTTGTGGCGTTTGAGGACGGACGCGCCATGGCGCGACGTTCCAGCACGATACGGTCCTTGGCAGACCTGCTACGACAGATTTGTACGCTGGTCGCGTAACGGCATGTGGCAGCGATTGCTGAAAATTCTTCAAGCGCAAGCCGAACAAGCCGGGATGATAGATTGGGACGGCGCGGCACTCGATGCGACGCACGTCAAAGCCCATCGTAGTTCCGCAGGCGCTCGCAAAAAGTTACCCGCAGCAGAAAAAAGGGGGCATTAACAGATGAGTGGTTAGGGCGATCCCGAGGCGGAATTACCAGCAAAATTCACTTGTGTGTTGATGGTCACGGGTTGCCGCTTTCCATTGTGATCACTGCGGGTCAATGTAGCGATGCCGCACAGATCGGTGCAGTACTGGACGCCATTCACGTTCCTCGTGCGGGGCCGGGACGACCTCGGCAACAACCTACTGCGGTACGCGTTGACCGTGCCTACGGCGCACGCTGCTATCAGCAACAATTCCAACAGCGTGGAATCCGCTGTATCTGCCCCGAAAGACTCGACGCCAAGAAAAACCGTTTGCACAAAGGTAGTAAGGGCGGCTCCCCACCACGCTTCGACCCGAAGGCATATCGCGGACGCAATGTCGTCGAGCGGGCAATCAACAGCCTCAAAGATTTTCGCGCGGTAGCAATGCGCCATGAAAAGCGCGGCCACAACTTTTTTGGTAGCGTCATTTTGGCAACAATTATGTTATGGCTGCGGCGAATTCAGTCAGACACACCCTAGAGGGATTGCAGTCCTTGAGCGACAAGCAGCCTGCACGGCTTTCCGCCGTGATTAACTGATCGGGGACCCAGCCCCTCGAGAATCACTTCTAATACACCACTTCTGTGGACACCATCTATATCAGCCCGGCTTGTTCGGATTGCGCTTGAAGAATTTTCAGCAATCGCTGCCACATGCCGTAACGCGACCAGCGTGCAAATCTGTCGTAGCAGGTCTGCGAAGGACCGTATCGTGCTGGAACGTCGCGCCATGGCGCGCCTATCCTCAAACGCCACAAGATACCGTTGATCACCCGCCGATGGTCAACGTAGGCATGCCCACGATGCGGGTGAGGCGGCAAATGAGAGTACAGCTGCCGCCATTGCTGTTCAGTTAGGTCAGTTCGGCTCATCGCCGTATGACCTATCCTACATCATTTAGCTCTGTCAGACACACCCTAGCGGGATAGAATTGCCGGAGAAGGCGCGTTGCAAAACTGCGAGCGTGGACCGATTTTTTGGTGCGGCCGCGCTGGCCGGGCACTGGGCAGTTTCTAGATGGCGTGCCTTATCTTCTCGCACCAAAGCGTCGTACACGGTACGGAATGTGGTGACGTCGTCAGCACTGAGCGTACGTTGCTGGCGCCGCGCCGTCGTGCAAATCCGGTGGGTGCCGAGCAGCAACTAATAATCTTCGCGCAGCAATATGCCAGCAGACGACTGAAAGTTGAAAGATTGCATTACAAGCTCGTAGCTGATATAAACTGTCGAGTTCGCTCGCGAGAGATGCGAATTGCGACTGCTCAGCAATGCCTGACCGGTAGACCACGTGATACGTCGGCATTGATGTACTGCCGAGTGATGTAGAGCAAGACATCAAGCGGCAAGTACAGCGTTTAGCGCAGCGACAGTACGATCGCTTTCTGGCCGGCGCTCAAGGTATGCAGGATATGAGCGTGATGGGAACCGTCGTGTACGTCGTCGCGTTTGAGCCATTTGGCTGCAGCGGCACGTGTGATGTTGGAGACCTTGGCGGCCTCACGGTCCGACAGCCCGGGTCTTTGATCTGCTGCCGAAACTTCGGTGCGGTGCGTGCCTACGGATGGATGGTATTACTCATTCGATGATCACTGACTTGATCACCGCAAAAGATCGGCGATCAACTCCTTCAGGATAGCCCTAGCACAAAATAAAGGCCCGCTACGACGAGGGATATGATCGCACGGAACTAAAC
>JBEVMD010000034.1:0-5789 GCA_040508835.1 Duganella sp.
ATGTCCAGGCCGAAGACTACTGGAAGCGCTGCCTCTACCTGCAACCCGACCACTACGAAGCGCTGTGCCATTTGGCCCTGCTGGCCGAGACCAACAGCGATCCCGTAACGGCTGCCGCGCTCAAGGCGCGCGCGGCGCGCATCTATAAACGCCAGCAGGCATCGTAAAGCAAAGGGCGCTGCCACATGACGACCACCACCCTCCTCCCTGTCAACCTCGCCGCCGTGGACGATTGCTGGAACCGCATCGGCGTGGCCGGCGACCAGAGTTGCGAAAAGCTCGACGAGCATATCCACTGCCGCAACTGCGGCGTGTACGCCAGCGCCGCCCAGCGCAACCTGCAACGCCCGGTGGGCGTCGACTACAAGCGCGAGTGGGCCGCGCATTTCCGCCGCGCCGCCGCCGACACGCAGGCGCTGGACGCCTCGTGCCTGGTGTTTCGCATCGGCCGCGAATGGCTGTCGCTCCCCACCAAACTGTTCGTGGCCGTGGCCCCGCAGGCCAGGCCGCACCGCCTGCCGCACCGCACGGGACGGGGCCTGACCGGCATTGTCAACGTGGGCGGCACGCTGTATCCGTGCATGTCGCTCGCTGCCCTGCTGGGTATCGACGACAGCGAAGGTGAAGCGGCTACCCATCGCCACACGTTTGCGCGCCTGCTGCTGATCCAGTGGGAAGACCAGGCGTATGCGCTGCCCGTGGCGGACCTGCACGGTATCCAGCGCTACGCCACGGCCAGCGTGCAGGCGCCGGCCGCCACCATCAACAAGGGCCTGAGCCGCTTCCTGTCGGGCGTGATCGCCATCGACGACATGCACGTGGGCGTGCTCGATGCGGCGCTGATCGGTTACCAGCTTGCGAGGACCCTGCGATGAGCCATGACAGTGGAGACCTGAGCCAGTTCTCGATGCTGGACCTGTTCCGCATGGAGGCGGACAGCCAGACCCAGATCCTCACCGACGGCCTGCTGGCCATGGAGCGCCTGAAGAACGACGCCACGGCGGTGGAGTCGATGATGCGCGCCGCGCATTCGATCAAGGGCGCGGCATCCATCGTCGGCCTCGAGGTGGTGGTGCAGATCGCGCACAGCATGGAGGACGCGTTCATCGGCGCCCAGCACGGCAAGCTGGCGCTCACGCCCAACCGGGTGGACGTGCTGCTGGCCGGGGTCGACCTGATCTTGCAGCTGTCGCGATTGCAGGACAGCGGCGTGGATGCCTGGCTGGCCGCCAACGAAACCCTGATCAAGCAGACGCTCGACTCCATCGCCACCATCGCGTTTTTGCCGGAACCGGTGAACCTGCAGGCGGAGATGGGATGGGGGCAGCACGCTGCACCGGCACCGCCTTCGTTCCCATACGGCGAACTGCCGATCGCGCCCGCTTTGTCGGCGCCATCCGCGCCGCCCGGCGCCGCCGCCGCCCCCGCCACGCTGGGGCCGCCGGAGGAAATACCTGCCGATCGCCGGGCGCCGGCGGGCGCGAAACATGCGCAAAACTTCGACCGGCTGCTGTCGCTGGCCAGCGAATCGCGCATCAACGCACACCAGATGCAGCCGTTCATCCAGGACCTGCAGCGCTTCAAGCGCAACCAGGCCAGCCTCTCTTCCGTGATCGAACAGCTGCACGAGGCCATTTCCAACAGCGCCGATCCGAAATTGAAGGAACTGTCGCTGCTGGCGCTGCAAAAGACGCAGCCGCTCAAGCAGTTCGTGCTCGAACATATCGCCGACACCGAGGCGTACGAGCGCCGCGTGCTGGCCATCTCGCAGAACATGGTGGATGAAGTGCTCACCATGCGAATGCGCCCGTTCCGCGACGGCGTGCAGTCGTTCCCGCGCATGGTGCGCGACCTGGCGCGCAGCTTGGGCAAGGATGTGCAGTTGCAGATCATCGGCGAAGACACGCTGGTGGACCGCGACATCCTGGCGCGCATCGAGAGCCCGCTCAACCACATGCTGCGCAACGCCATCGACCACGGCATGGACAGCGCGGTGGAGCGCATCGCCGCCGGCAAGCCTGGCACGGGCACCGTCGTGCTGGAGGCCAAGCACCGCGCCGGCATGCTCAGTATCGAGATCAGCGACGATGGCAAGGGCGTGGACCTGGAAAAGATCCGTACGCGCGTGATCGAGCGCAAAATGGCCAGTGCGCCGATGGCGGCGGCCATGTCGGGCGCGGAGCTGATGGAGTTTCTGTTTTTGCCGGCCTTCAGTCTGAAGGAAAGCACCACCGAGATTTCGGGGCGCGGCGTGGGCCTCGACATCGTGCACGAAACCATTCGCTCGCAGAACGGCACGGTGCGCATCGAGTCCGAACTGGGCGTGGGCTTCCGCACCTTTATCACGCTGCCCCTCACACAGTCGATCGTGCGCGCGCTGGTGGTGGACGTCAAGGGCGAAGCCTATGCGGTGCCCATCGTGCAGGTCGAACGCGTGATCAAGGTGCCGCAGTCGATCATCCATACGCTGGAGAACAAGCAGTTCTTCGATTTCGGCGGCGAACATCTGGGGCTGGTGTCAGCCTCGCAGGTGCTGGACCTGGGCGACACCGACGCCGCTGCGGCCGAACTGCCGGTGGTGGTGATCGGCAGCGGCGCGCGCCGCTATGCGCTGGTGGTGGACGCCATCAACGGCGAACAAAGCCTGGCGGTGCAGGCCATCGACCCGATTTTCGGGAAGATGCGCGACATCTCGGCGGCCGCCCTGCTCGACAACGGCGATCCGGTCCTGATACTGGACGTGCCCGACCTGCTGCTGTCGATCGACAAGCTGCTGCACGACGGCGGGCTGCACCAGCTTACCCGGTCCGACCAGGCGGAGCGCCGCAAGACCAAGCGCGTGCTGGTGGTGGACGACTCGCTCACGGTGCGCGAAATGGAGCGCAAGCTGCTGCAAAGCCGGGGCTTCCAGGTCGATATCGCGATCGACGGCATCGACGGCTGGAACGTGGTGCGCAGCGGGGAATACGACCTGGTGATCACCGACGTCGACATGCCGCGCATGGACGGTATCGAACTGGTCGCACTGATCAAGAAGGATATCCACCTCCATAAATTGCCAGTCATGATAGTCTCCTACAAGGATCGGCCGGAGGACCGCGCACGCGGGCTGTCGGCCGGCGCAGACTATTATCTGACCAAGGGCAGCTTCCACGACGAGACGCTGCTCGATGCCGTCAGCGACTTGATTGGAGACGCCCATAGATGAAGATCGCCATCGCCAACGATGTCGCCATGGCAGCCGAGGCGCTGCGGCGTGTGGTGGCCAGCACCGCCGAGCACCAGGTGCTGTGGATCGCCCGTACGGGCGCCGAAGCGGTGCGCATGTGCGCCGAGCAGCGCCCGGACCTGATCCTGATGGACCTGAACATGCCGGAGCTCGACGGCGTTGAAGCCACCCGCAAGATCATGGAGCAAAGCCCCTGCGCCATCCTGGTGGTGACGGGGCGCCCGCAGGACAACGTCAACCAGGTGTTCCGCGCGCTGGGCGCGGGCGCGCTCGACGTCACCGCCACGCCGGTGCTGCAAGGGCAGCCGGGCGGCGACTCCGAGCTGCTGGCCAAGATCCGCACCATGGACAAGCTGATACGCCACAGCGGCGGCAGCCAGGCCATGCACCCGCGCACGTCGCTGGCCGGCAGCGCCGCCGTCGCCGAAGCCGGCAACGGCACGCCAGGCGACGGTCCCGCGCCCGTGACGTCGCTGCTGGCCATCGGCGCCTCCACCGGCGGGCCGGTGGCGGTATCGAAAATGCTGGCGGGATGGGTGGCGCCGCGCGGCTGCGCGGTGGTGGTGGTGCAGCACATCGACGAGCACTTTGCCGACAACTTCGCGCGGTGGCTGGGCGAACAGCTCGATATGCCGGTGCGCACGGCCGAAGAAGGCGACGAACTGGCGGCCGGCGTGGTACTGATCGCAAAAAGTAACGATCACTTAACTCTGGATCAAAATTATCGGTTGCGTTACGATGCCAATCCTAAGGACTACGCCTATCGGCCATCGGTCGATGTATTCTTCAACTGCGTGGCGCAGCACTGGAAGGGCGACGCGGTGGGCGTGCTGTTGACCGGCATGGGCCGCGCCGGCGCCGAGGGCCTGCTGGCGATGCGCCGTGCGGGCCATACCACCATCGCCCAGGACCAGGCCAGCAGCGCAGTGTATGGCATGCCGCGCGCCGCCGCCGAACTGGAGGCGGCGCAGATGATTTTACCGCTCACCAGGATCGGACCGATCCTGCGCAGCACATTGGGAAGCCGCGCCTGACCGGCGCGCCGTCCGACAGAAAGAGAGTATTGATGTCCGAAGCAACCGCCCTCGCCGCCGTAAATGCGACTGCAGCCGCCGACCCGGAACAGGCATTGACTGCCTTTAAGGTACGGGTGCTGCTGGTGGACGACCAGTTGATCATCGTGGAAGCCGTGCGCCGCATGCTGAGCGACCAGGCCGACATCGAATTCCACTACGTGACCGACGCCACGCTGGCGCTGCAAACGGCCGTCCAGCTGCAGCCTACCGTGATCCTGCAGGACCTGGTCATGCCCACCATCGACGGTTTTGGCCTGATCCACCAGTACCGCAGCGACGACTCGCTGCGCCACATCCCGGTGATCGTGCTATCGGCCAAGGAAGACCCCAAGCTCAAGGCGCACAGCTTTGCCACCGGCGCCAACGACTACATGGTCAAGCTGCCCGACAAGCTGGAACTGCTGGCGCGCGTGCGCTACCACTCGGGCGCGCACATCAGCCGCCTGCAGCGCGACCAGGCCTTCCGCTTCCTGCGCGAGAGCCAGAAAAGCCTGGCCGACGCCAACATCGAGCTGCAAAAACTGGCTGCGCTCGACGCCCTGACCGGCATTGCCAACCGCCGCCGCTTCGACGAGACCATGCGCGTGGAATGGCAGCGCGGACAGCGCGACAAGAAGCCGCTCACGCTGCTGATGTGCGACGTCGATTTCTTCAAGGTCTATAACGACAGCTTCGGCCACCTGGCCGGCGACCTGGCCCTGAAAAAAGTGGCGGCCGTATTGACCGAACATTTAAAGCGCCCGGCCGATCTGGCCGCGCGCTATGGCGGCGAGGAATTCGTCATTATCCTGCCGGAGACACCATTGGCCGGGGCACTGATCGTGGCCGAGTCATGCCGCCGACACCTGGAGCAGCTAGCCATCGAAAATCCGCAGGCCACCACCGCGCTGTCGTGCGTCACCATGTCCATCGGCGTGGCCAGCGTGGTGCCGTCGCCCAAGTCGAGCATCGATGAACTGATCCAGCACGCCGACCAGGCACTGTACACCGCCAAGAGCGGCGGCCGTAACCGCGTCGAAAGCGCGGGACAGCTGCCTGGTCCCCTTCCCGCATCTACCTAGGAAACAGCAGCATGAGTGCTCAATTCGATCAAGTCAGCGTCGTCAAGAAATCCAATGTGTACTTCGACGGCAAATGCGTCTCGCACAACATCATCTTTGCCGATGGCAGCAAGAAAAGCGTGGGCGTGATTTTCCCTTCCACGCTCACCTTCAATACGGGCGCGCCGGAAATCATGGAAGTGACGGGCGGCGTATGCCGCGTGCGCCTGGCCGGCGAGGAGGAATGGAAGACTTACGTGACCGGCCAGCAGTTCAGCATTGCCGGTAATGCGTCGTTCGATATCGAGACCATCGAGACGCTCGATTACGTGTGCAGCTTCGGTTGAGTTAAAAACTGGATTCCCGCGCAGGTGGGAAGACCATTCGGCGGGCTGGCATCGCCAACCTCAGATCCGTCATCCCCGCGCAGGCGGGGATCCAATT
>JBEVMD010000047.1:0-25149 GCA_040508835.1 Duganella sp.
GAGGTCGCCAAACGCGACATCGTACATTTCCCATACCTTGTCCGGCACGCGGCTGGCGGTGGTGATGACGGCGATGCGGCGCTCGGCGCCGCCCGACAGTTCGACGAAGCGGGTGAGGATGGTCTTGTCATCGGTGCGGTCTTCGCCTCCGCCAATGACGATCAGGTGGCCGATACCCATGATCACGCCAGCAGCTGGCGGTAGACGCGGGTGGCCATCAGGCCTGCAGGGCTGTGATGGCGCGCGGGCGACATCAGCTCCACCAGCATGGCCATCGCGGCGGACTTGCTGCCGGCGGCGGCCAGTCGCTGCTCGAGGCGGCGCAGTTCGGAGCCGCCGTCGCCCGCATCGTAATCGGCCTCGGTGGCCGAGTGGTGGCGAATCAAGCCGCGCGGCTTGTTGGCGTGCGGGCGGGCGGCGGCGCCGTCGCCCAGCGTTTCGAGCGCGCGCTGGCGGGCGCGGAAGCTGATCACGCGGCCGCCGGTGGCTGCCACGGCATCCGCGGCGGCGGTGCGCGGGGTGACGATCCAGTCGCGCAGCACCTGCTGTTCGTAGCTGCTGAACACACCGAACATTTCGGCGCGCTCGCTCTGGATCAGTTTCCAGAAGCGGCTGTTCTCGGCCGGCTCGCCACGCTTGATCCAGCCGGCGTTTTCCAGTTCCAGCAGCATGTGCGGGATCTGCGCGGGGTCGGCCAGCCAGTCGTTGATGCTGCGGCCCGCCACGCGGCAGTAATCGGAGTGCATGTTCTGGCCCACGACGGATTTGGCCTTCATGATGCCCACCAGTTCCTGTTCCAGGTCGAATTCTTCGATCACGGACGTGGTGCACGCGCCAAGGTCGTTGAGGCGATAGCCGTCGAGCATGCGGCGGTAGAACGCATCGGGATCGGGCGCGCGCGCCATCAGCTGCTGCACGCCCTGCAGCGCCTTGTGGGCGTGGCCGGTGCCGGCGTTGTCCACCGTGATGTGCAGCGTGAAGTAATACGGGTCGATGCCCAGTTCATTGAGTTCGTAGGACGTGATCAGCAGGTGCAGCGGCAGCTGCTCGTAACCGAGGTTGTAGCCCACGATTTCCGGCAGGTGGTGTTCCGCATCGGCCGCCAGCGACAGCTGGATCGCACCCTGCACGAATTTGTCCTCGCCGAGCGCCGCCCACTGGTCGCATTCGAGGCCGGCCAGCAGTTTTTTGTACAGCACCACGTGGTTTTTCTCGGCGATGCCGTCGCCCAGCTCTTCGAGGTAGGTCTGGATCAGCGGACGGAAGTCCGGGTCTTCCCAGCGGTCGAGCAGGCCAAATAGCCAGGCGCCATCCACCAGCTTGGTGGCGGCCACGCACTTGATGAAGTACAGCGCGTGCGATTTGCTGGTGAAGTAGCGGCGCGGCGCGCCGTTCTTGCGCGCGTCCAGGTAGGCGCGGTACTGCTTGCCCACGGCAACGCTGCGCTCGCGCATCCAGTCGCCGAGCAGGGCGATATCGTGCGGGACGTCGTCGGTCAGCGCGCGCGCAGCCTGCAACTGGCGCTGCAGGTAGGCGTGGGCGGTGGCGCGGTGACCGGCAAGGTCGCCCTGCTCAAGCTGGAAATAAAGTTCTTTCGACGACAGCGACGTCGACGGCACAGCGGCCAGGACTGGCGCTTGAGCGAGGGAGGTTTGCATGATAGACCCGAAACTAGTTTATTTGTTACATTATCTCGGGAGCTTTGCAAGTTTGATATCGGTGCGTTCCCTGAGGCCGTGTAAGACGATGATTACACGTGTTGCCTCAAGGAATTTACAGCGGACTGTCCTTACTTTTTCGACGGCACCGGCGTCACGTTTTGCGCGTCGGGCACGGGCTTTTTCGCCTGCACCTTGCGCACTTCGTCCGGCGACCTGGCCAAGTCGCGGGTGCGGGTGGCGTCGGCCAGCGCGGCCGCGCAATCGACCGGCTCCACCTTGCTCACATTCACCAGCGGCAGCAGCGCAGCGAGCGGGTTGACGATGGACGCCAGCGCGACGGCCGCGCCGCCCTTGAGCGCCAGCGGACCCACGTGCGGACCCACTTTCGGATCGGAGAACGTGCCCTTGGCGTACAGCGGCGTGCGCAGCGTGACGATGCGCGCGCCCTTGGTCTCGGGCTTGACGTCGACGTTGAGCTGTTCGCTGGCCAGGTTGACGTTGCCGGTGACGTGGATGACGGCTTCGTCGGTGTCCACCACGAAGCGGCGGATCTGCGCATTGCCCCGTTCCACCACGAAGTCGCCGGCGCCGCAATTGAGCTGCACCTGCTTGTCGCCGAACAGTTTGACGTACACCAGGTTGGCCACGTTGAGGCCAGCCGCTTCCAGGATGAATTTGCTGACCGTGCCGTCGCTGACCGTGGCGCCCAATTCGCCGTTGGAGGTGGCCAGCATGGTCGATACCGAATTGCCCTTGCCGGCCAGCGCCACATCGGCATTGACCTCGCCCACGCTGGCCTGCATCGATTCCAGTTTCGGGAACAGCTGCTTGATTTTCAGGTGGCGCGCGGCGGCGCGCATTTGCGCGTCGATCGTGTTGTTGCGGCCATCGAGACGGATGTTGGACGACACCTGGCCGCCGGCCATGCCGAAGTTGAGCGGGGTGAGGGTGAGGACCTTGTCCTTCATGCGGATATGGGTTTCCACGTCGGTGAACGGAATATCAGCCGTGCGCACCAGTTTTTTGCCGGTGAACTTGACGTCGGCATCGAGCGCACCCCATTTTTCGGTATTGAACTGCTCGACCGGCAGGGCCTTGCCATCCGGTTGCACTTTCTTCTGGCCGCGCGCAGCCTTGTCATCGTTGCTGTCGGCGCCGATGGTCGGCCCCAGGTCCTGCAGGCGCAATTGATTCGACTGCACCGCGCCCGTGAGCAGCGGACGCGGTTTGCGCGCGCTGTATTCGAGCGTGCCTCCGAGGTCGCTGCCACCGACGGTGCCGGTGAAGTTACGATAGGCCCAGTTCCAGTTCTCGCCGGCCTTCTTGCCCACCAGGCGCCCCTTGGTGGCGTAAGGCGGCGTGGCCGGCAGCAGCACGCCGGTGATGTCGTACAGGTCAGCCATCGAGGCGCCAGCGAGCGACATCTGCAGGTCGATGCCGGCCAGCGAGCGGGGATCGGTCAGCACGCCTTCGAGCGCCAGCTTGTTCTTGCCGGCGGCGGCGTTGGCCTGGATCGGGAACTTGATGTGTTCCTGCTCCAGCGACAACACGTTGCCGGTCTTGCCGCCGCCGACGATTTTCGCATCGCGGTACGTGCCGCCCAGGACGAAGCGCAGGCCGTAGGTCTTCGCTTCGTCGCCGGAAATCGTTTCCGCCTTGGCGTTGACATCGAGGTCGATGCCGCCGTCGATGTAGCGCGCCGTGCCTTCGGTGAGCTGCACGCGGTCGATGTTGACGTCCCACTCGGAGGGGCCGTTGTCCTTGAAGGTCCAGGTGTTGGTGCCGTCGGCGCGGCGCTCGGCAGCCACCGCCAGGTTGTCCACGGCCAGTTCGCTGATGTGCGCTTCCTTGTGCAGCAGCGGCAGGATGTGCATGCCGACCACCACGTTGCCCACGCTGACCAGGCGCGGTCCGGACTTGGTCCATGCCGGATTGGCGATGTGGACGTCGCCGGCGCTGATCAGGGGGCGCGGCACGTAATGGCGCCATCCTGTTTCGTCGGGCTCCATCCAGCGGAAGCGGACCTTCAGGTCGCCATTGATGGCGAACTCGCGGCCGATGCTCTCCGAGACCTTGCTGTTGATGTAGGGGCGAGCGCGGTTCCAGTCGAACGTCAGGATGAAAATGACGATCGCCACCAGCACCAGCAGAAGGGTGCCGAGGATCGCAAGAAAAATTTTGAGTGGGCGGGATTTTGTCATGGCCCCATGGTAGGCCTCCCGGGCCGCCATTAATGTGCGGTTACCCACACTCATGGCGTTTTGGTTGTCACAGTGCTCACATTATTAGCGTCAGCGCTACACGCCGCCTGCCAGGCGCCGGAACCGCGCCTACAGGCGACTGAGCAGCTGCGCGCGCAGCAGTTCGCGCTCGCCGGGATCGGGCGCGCCTGCATACCGGATTTTGCCGGCGATATGCGTGGCCACCGGTGCGCCGTCGCGGAACAGTACCCGGTTGCCGGCCAGCGCCGGCACCTTGTCGCCGCGGAGCAGGGTGCCGCACAGGTTGAGCGGATCGATGCCCGAGATGCACACGTAGCCGCCGTCGGGCGCGCGCCGGCGCATGTCGCGCAGCAGCGGAATGGCCTCGGGCAGGGCGAACTGCTCACCCGACAGGCCGGCGACAAACCGTCCGCCGCGTATCTCGCCGCGCGCTTCGAGCCGGTGGTACACGGGCAGCAGCTCGCGCCACGCGGGCATCCAGTCGGCCTCGCGCTCGAGCAGGCGCCAGAACATCACGCCGTAGCGGCGCAGCAGCGTCATGGCGATGTGCTCGAGCGTGGCGGGATCGGTGCGCGGGCGCCGTACCGCCGGTTTGGCCGGCTGCGCGGCGGGCGGCTCGGTTCCCAGCCCGCGCTCGATGATGGTGACGCCGTCGGCGCGGCGCACCAGCGCCCAGCGGCCCGCTTCTTCCATCGCCGGCGCAAATCCGAAACCGGCCGCGCGGCGGCGCCGCTTGTCCATCGTATTGCGCTTGGCGGCGGGCGCCAGCATGGCGCGCAGGCCCGCGTAGCTGTCGGCATTGACCAGGCCCGTGGCCACCAGTTCGCCCAGCGCGGTTTCCAGCTCCACCGGCAGCAGGCGCGCGTCCAGCGCCAGCTCGTCGAAGAACATGGCGCCTTCGCGCCGCAGCGCGTCCAGCACGCGCGCGCCGCGCGACGACACCTCCACCTCGGCGGCGACAGCGGGCAGGGCGTGCCACAGCGCCAGCTGGCGGCGCGGCAGCAGCACCAGCGGCGTGCCGCGCACCGGGCCGCCGGCGGCGCTGGCCGGCGCGCCCACGCGGGTCCAGACGATCTTGCCGGCGCGGCACAGCGCGTCGAGCCAGGACTGTTCGTAATCCTCCACGCGCAGCGCCAGCACGTCCTGCTCCCAGCCGCCGGCCGCTGCCTGGTACCCTTCGAGCTGGGCCAGCACCTGCACCAGCGCATCCTGCCCGTGCAGGCGCGTGTCTTCCGACAGGTGCTGCCAGTCGAACAGGAAGCGCATGAAGTCCTGGTGTTCCACCGGCTCGATCTCGCGCCGCAGGCGCTTGATGGTGTAGCGGTGGATGCGGGCCAGCAGGTGGCGCTCCACCCATTCCTCCTCCGTTGCGCCGGGCGTAAACCGGCCACGCATCACGTAGCCCTGGCTCTCCAGCAGGGTGAGGGCGATGGTGACGGTGGAAGCGGGGAGCGCCAGCGGGCCGGCAATCGCGGCCAGCGTCTGCGGACCGAAGCCGGAGAGGCGCGCGCGCAGTACTTCCACCAGTGCGGAGTCCTGGTTCCAGGCATCGTCGCCGTCCTGTCCGGGCATCGTCAAGGCAGGCTTGGGCACGGCGTCGGGATACGCGGCCTGCACACACGGCAGGCGTTCGCGCGCCACCCACAGGTTGCCCAGGCGGGTGGCGCGTCCGCCCTTGGCCAGCGCCTGCAGCCAGCCTTTCCAGCCCGCGTGGGCGGCCGCTTCGTCGCTGGCGATGCAGGCGAGCGTGGTCAAGGCTTCGTGCATTTCGTCGGCGTTGCGCACGTCGGGCCACGCTTCCTGCGCCACGGCCTCGATGGCGCCGATATCGAGCGCGCCCAGGTCGTCGGTGGAAGCGGGATCGGTCCAGCGGCGGTTGATGACTGCCTGCGTGCGGCGCTCTTCCAGCGGCGCGTCATCGAGAAACGCATACGGACGGGCGTTGAGGATTTCCATGGCCAGCGGCGACGGCGCGGGCAGGTCGCGCGCCAGCAGCCGCACTTCGCCCGCTTCCATGCGCCGCAGCAGGGCCAGCCAGCCTTCGCTGTCCATCGCCTCGTGCAGGCAGTCGTCGAGCGTCTGGTCCACCAGCGGGTGGCTCGGCAGTTCGCGCTCGCCCACGATGTTTTCCAGGCACGCCGCCTGGTCGGGGAAGACGGAGGCCAGCAGGTCGTCGCTTTTCATGCGCTGCAATTGCGGCGCCACCTTGCGCCCGCCCGCGTAGCGCGGCAGGGCCAGCGCGGTGGTGGCGTTCCAGCGCCACCGCACGTTGAACAGCGGCGCGTCGAGCAGCGCCTGCACCAGGATATGTTCGGCGGTGCCGGAACGCAGGTAGCGCCACACCTCGTCGAGCGGGAAGCTGTGGCTTTCCGACAGCGAGAGCACGATGGCATCCTCGGTGGCGGCGGCCTGCAGCTCGAAGTTGAAGGTGCGGCAGAAGCGCTTGCGCAGCGCCAGGCCCCACGCGCGGTTGATGCGGCTGCCGTACGGCGCGTGCAGCACCAGCTGCATGCCGCCCGATTCGTCGAAGAAGCGCTCCATCACCAGCGTATCGCGCGTGGGCAGGGCGGTCAGGGCGCTGCGGGCGCGGGCCAGGTATTCCACGATCTGGCGCGCGCCGGCATCGTCAAGGCCCAGGTGTTCGAACAGCCAGTCGATGGCGCGCTCGATGGCGACGTCGCCGCTTTCGCCGTCGGGACGGTCGAGCAGGCGGTCGATCTCGCCGCGCAGGCGCGCCACGCCGAACGACAGCTCGTCGCTGCGGCCCGGCGCCTCGCCCAGCCAGAACGGGATGTTGGGCGCGGCGCCGTGGGCATCCTCCACCCGCACCTTGCCGGCGTCGATGCGCTGGATGCGGTACGAGGTGTTCCCGAGCTGGAAGACGTCGCCGGCCAGGCTTTCCACCGCAAAGTCCTCGTGCACGGTGCCGATGCTGTGGCCTTGCGGTTCGAGCACCACCGAGTAATCGGCGTTGTCGGGGATGGTGCCGCCCGACGTGACGGCCGTGAGCTTGCCGCCGCGCCGCCCGCGCAGCGTGCCGGAGACGGTGTCGCGGTGCAGGTACGAACCGCGCACGCCCTGGCGCGTGGTGTAGCCTTCGGCCAGCATGCGCAGCACTGCGTCGTAGCGCTCGCGCGCCAGGTTCGCGTACGGCCAGGCGCCGCGTATCAGCTCGAACAGGGCGTCTTCCGACCATTCGCGGCACGCCACTTCGGCCACGATCTGCTGCGCCATCACGTCGAGCGGCGCCACCGGCACGTGCAGCAGATCCAGTTCATCGCGGCGCACGCAGTCGAGCAGCGCCGCGCATTCCACCAGGTCGTCGCGCGACGTGGGAAACAGCCGGCCCTTGGGCAGGCCACCCACCTGGTGGCCCGAGCGTCCCACGCGCTGCAGGAACGACGCGATGCTGCGCGGGGAGCCGATCTGGCATACCAGGTCGACGTCGCCGATGTCGATGCCCAGCTCCAGCGACGCGGTGGCGACCAGCACCCGCAGGTCGCCGCGCTTCAGGCGCTGCTCGGCGTCGAGCCGGTATTCCTTGGACAGGCTGCCGTGGTGCGCGGCCACGTGCTCCGCGCCCAGGCGGTCGGCCAGGTGGCGCGCCATGCGCTCGGCCATGCGCCGCGTGTTGACGAACACCAGCGTGGTGCGGTGCTGGACGGTGAGCTCCGCCAGCTTGTCGTACACGCGCTCCCACACCTCGTTGGGCATCACCGCTTCCAGCGGCACGGGCGGGAGTTCCAGTCCCAGGTCGCGGGCGCGCACGTGGCCCACGTCCACCACCGCGCAGGCGCGCCGGCCCGCATCCTGACCCTGGCTCTGGCCCTGTTTGTCATCTTGCCCCGCGCCGCCGAGGAAATGCGCCACCGTGGACAGCGGCTTTTGCGTGGCCGACAGGCCCACGCGCACCGGCGGGGCGGGGCACAGCGCGTCGAGCCGCTCCAGGCTCAGGGACAGGTGGCTGCCACGCTTGCTGCCGGCCACCGCGTGGATCTCGTCGACGATCACGGTGCGCACGCCGGCCAGCATGGCGCGCCCGCTGTCGGACCCCAGCAGCACGTACAGCGACTCCGGCGTGGACACCAGGATGTGCGGCGCGCGGCGCCGCATGGCGTTGCGCTCGGCCTGGGTGGTGTCGCCGGTGCGCACGGCGGTGCGGATGCCGTGCGGCGGCAGGCCCATGGCTGCCAGCTGCGCTCCGATGCCTTCCAGGGGCGCCAGCAGGTTGACGCGGATGTCGTTGGACAGCGCCTTTAGCGGCGACACGTACAGCACCCGCGTTTCGTCGGGCAGCACGCCCTCGCCAAGGCGCACGCTCTCCTGCACCAGAGCGTCGATGGCGGCCAGGAACGCGGTGAGCGTCTTGCCGGAGCCGGTGGGCGCCGCGATCAGGGTGGACTGGCCGGACCGGATCAGCGGCCAGGCGCGCCGCTGCGCTTCGGTCGCCTCGGGAAAGGACGCGCGGAACCACGCGCCGACTGCGGGGTGGAAGTCTTGCCAGTCATGGACGGGGGTTTTGCGGCGCATGCTCTCTCACATGGGGGTGGACAGCGATATCTCAAGAAGGGATAGTAATCGAAAATCGTCTTCCGGGATGAGGGTGGACAGCGATATCTCAAGAAGGCGATAGTAATCGAAATTCTTCTTCGAGGCGCGGGCGCATGACGGCCTTTGCGCGCCACGCAAAGGTGTTGTCGCGCTGCGCTGGCTTATCGCCGGCGCCATGAAACGCTACAGTGGGCCAGCTGTTCATCCACCATATCGGCCACTTACCGGAGCCCTGCCATGACCCGACTGCTCGACCCCATCGCCCTCGGCGACCTTGCCTTTGCCAACCGCATCGCCATGGCGCCCATCACGCGCGCCCGCGCCGGCGCCGATGGGGTACCGGTGGCGCTCAACGCCGAGTACTACGCGCAGCGCGCCACGGCGGGCCTGATCATCACCGAAGCCACCAATGTGTCGCCCAACTCCGCCGCCTTCGAACTGGCGCCCGGCATTTATACGGAAGCGCAGGTGGGCGGTTGGCGCCAGGTGGCCGACGCGGTGCACGCGGCCGGCGGCAAGATCTTCATGCAGCTGTGGCATGGCGGCCGGGTCAGCTCCTACGCGCTGCTGAACGGCAGGGACCCGCTGTCGCCATCGGCCGTCAACGACGACCTCGGACAGCTGCAGGTGTACGGCGCGCTGCGCAACGGCTATTACGCCCGCATCGCGGCGTCGCCGTCGCGGGCGATGACCACCGGCGAGGTGTACGCGGCCATCGCCGAGTTTCGCACCGGCGCGGCCAACGCGACGCGCGCGGGCCTCGACGGCGTGGAAATCCATGCGGCCAACGGCTACCTGGTGCAGCAGTTCCTGTCGCCGCACGTCAACCGCCGCACCGACGAATTCGGCGGCAGCGTGGAAAACCGCGCGCGCTTCCTGCGCCTGGTGATCGAAGCGGTGCTCGAGGTGATGCCCGCCCACCGCGTGGGCGTGCGCATCTCGCCGTTTGCGGCCTATAACAACGCCGGCGACCCGGACGCGGCGCAGACGTACGCCTACGTGGCGCGCATGCTGGCGCAATTCGGCATCGGCTACATTCACGCCGCCGACACCAATGCCTGGGGCGGCACGGCGGACATGCCCAAGATCCTCGAGATCGTGCGCGCCAATTATCGCGGCGTGCTGATCGCCAATGCCGGCCTGACGCCGGAGGCGGCGCAGGCCATGGTGGCCGCCGGGCAGGCCGACATGGTGGCATTCGGCCGCGCGTACGTCGCCAATCCGGACCTGGTGGCGCGCATCGCCGCCCATGGCCCGTACAACACGCCCGATCCGCACTCGTTCTATGGCGGCACGGAGCGCGGCTACACCGACTATCCCGCGCTGGTGTAGCCGATGGACCGCTGGCAGGCCATGCACACCCTGGTCCACGTCGTGGAAGCGGGCACCTTCTCGGGCGCCGCCCGGCGGTTGAACGTGGGCCAGCCGTCGGTCTCCAAACTGATCGCGCAACTGGAGGCGGAACTGGGCGTGCAGCTGCTGCTGCGCGCGAGCCGGGGCCTGACGCCCACCGAAGCGGGACTGGCATATTATCAGGGCGCGCGCCGCGCGCTCGATGCCGCCGCCGACGCCGAGGAGGGCGCGCGCGGCGTGAGCGCCGGCTTGACCGGCAGGCTGGTGGCGTGCGCGCCCGTTACCTTTGCGCGGCTGCACATCATGCCGCACCTGCCGGCCTTCCTGGACCAGCACCCCGAATTGTCGCTCGACCTGGTGCTGGACGATGCCAACGTGGATCTGCTGGAAGGCGGCGCCGACGTGGCGCTGCGCCTGGGCGCGCTCAGCGACTCCGCCATGACCGCGCGGCGCCTGGCCAGCAGTGCGCGCGCGGTGCTGGCCACGCCCGAATACCTGGCCCGCCACCGCGAGCCGCGCCACCCGTCCGAGCTGGCCGACCACCAGGCGGTGCTCTACGACCGTCGCGGCAGCGGCGCCGCATGCACGTTTTACCGCGAAGCGGAAGGCGGGCGTGAGGAAGTGGACGTGTCGCTGGCCGGCCGGCTGCGCGTTTCCGCCGCCGAAGGCGTGCGCGCCGCCGTGCTGGCGCACCTGGGCGTGGCAGTGGCGAGCGAATGGATGTTCGCCCCGGAACTGGCCGCCGGCCAGGTACGGCGCCTGCTTCCCTGCTGGGAGCTGCCCGCGATGGACCTGTGGGCAGTGTTCCCGTGCGGGCGCAAGGCCAGCGCCAAGGCGCGCGCGTTCGCCGCCTTCGTGGAGGGCGCGCTGGCTGCGCCCTGAATTCACGCTCTCGTCATGACCGCAGGTGAGGACCGGCCAGCGGCAGGTCGCGCCAGCGCTTGCCGGTGGCGTCGGCCAGGGCGTTGCCCAGCGCGCCGGCCATCGGGCCCTGCGCCGCTTCGGCCACGCCCAGCAGCGGCATGCCGGGCCGGTCGATCAGCACCACGTCCACCTTGCCCGGCACATTCGAGTAGCGCATGATCGGGTAGCTGGCCCAGTCCACGCTGGCGATCCTGCCGGGACCGAAGCGCAATTGCTCGTACAGCGTCCAGCTGGACGACTGCAGGATGCCGCCCTCGATCTGGTTGCAGATGCCGTCCGGGTTGACGCCCTGGCCGCAGTCGACGGCCGCCGTTACCCGCACGATGTGGATGGCGCCGGTGCTGCGGTCCAGGCGCAGTTCCACGGCCAGCGCCACGTACGCCATGATGTTCTTGTACTGGCCGAAGGCGAAACCGAAGCCGTGGTCGGGACGCCGCTGGCGCTGCGCCCAGCCGAACTGGCGGGCCGCGCGCCGGATCGCGTCCTGCGCGCGCGTGTCGTCCAGGTGCCGCAGGCGGAATTCCACCGGGTCCACGCGGGCCGCCGCCGCCAGTTCGTCCATCATGCTTTCGATCGCGAACACGTTGATGTGCGCGCCCAGCGAGCGCATGGCCGACGTGCGCAGCGGCGTGACCGGCAGGAAGTGGTTCACCACTTTTGAATTGGGCAGCACGTACAGCGGAATCGCATTGCGGTCGCCGCCGCCCTCCGGCATGGGCATCGGTTGCGAGGGACTGGGAACGAACGGTTTGGCCAGCAGCGTGGCGGGTATCAGCTTGCCCGCATTGCCCGGCCGCTCGTTGTGCGAGCCGCTCCACAACTCGTACTGCCAGTCGCAGATCTTGCCGTTGGCGTCGAGCGAGGCGCTGAGCCGGGAGCTGATGGCGGGCGCGAAAGGCTCCCACTGGTTTTCCTGGTCGCGCATCAGCTGCACCCGGACCGGCACGCCGGGCATGGCCCGCGCGATCAGCGCCGCGTCGGCCGCCACGTCGTCGGCGCCGTTCTGTCCATAGCACCCCGAGCCTTCGGTGTGGATGCAGCGCACGCGCTCGGGCGGCATGGCCAGCATTTCGGCGATGGCGGCGCGCAGCGGGTACACGCCCTGGGTGTGGGTCCAGACGGTGAGGTCGCCGTCCTGCAGGTGCGCGAGCGCGCACGACGGGCCGATGGACCCGTGCAGCACGTACTGCTTGCTGTAGCGGGCCTTGACGGTGATCGCCGCCGCATCCGTGGCCCCATGCCGGTCGGCGATGGTGATGTCCTGCGCGGGCAGCGCGCGCAGCGTGGCGTGGATGTTGTCAGCCTGCGGCAGCGCCGGGCCGGGCGCCCACCGGGCGCTGGCGGACAGCGCCCGCATCGCCAGCACGGCCTGCCATTCGTCGCGGGCCACCACCGCCAGGTAGTTGCCGTCGCCGACCACCTTGACCACGCCGGCCATGCGCCGCACGCCGTCGATGTCGGCCGACAGCAGGCGCGCGCCGGGCGCCGGCGGACGCACCACGCGCGCATGCACCATGCCTGCCGGGCGCATGTCCTGCACGTACGCGGCGCCGCCGGTCAGCTTGGCGGGAATGTCCACCCGTGGCAGCGAGGCGCCCATCACGCTGTAGTTGCCGGGGTTTTTGAGGTCGGATGTGACTTGCGCCATGCGGTGCAGGTCGATGCCCTGCAGCGCCTCGCCGTAATGCAGGCGGCGTCCGTCCGGCGCCGTGACAAGGCCGTTGCGCGTGACCAGTTGCGATGCCGGCACCTTGAGCCGGGCGGCGGCGCCCTGCACCAGCAGGCTGCGCACCTGCGCTGCTGCGTGCAGCAGCGCGGTGCCGCTGTCGGCCATGGTGTGGCTGCCGGCTGTGAATCCCTCGTTGGGGGTGCGGCCCGTGTCGGCGGTGACGAATTCGATGGCGGACGGCGCCAGGTCCAGCTGCTCGGCGGCCACCTGCAGCAGCGCCGTGCGCACGCCGGTGCCCAGTTCCACCTTGCCGGTGAAGACGGTGGCCTTGCCGTCGGGGGCGATGCGGATCCAGGCGTCGAGCATGGGCGTGCGACTCAGGCTGCCCGGCAGGTCGGGGTTGGCCACGGGCGGCACGCCCATGCCGTTGAACTCCGCGCGCGCCTGCGGCAGCAGCGTGAAGCTGATTACCAGCGCGCCCGCGCGCAGCACGGCGCGGCGGCCATGGTTGACCGGCTGGTCGACGACGTTCATGCCTGGCCTGCCTTTCCTGTGAAGACCGCGCCCGCGGCGGCCACCTCGCGTATCGCGCCCAGGATGCGCATGTGGGTGCCGCAACGGCAAAGGTTCGGTTCCATGTGGGCCAGGATTTGCGCCTCGGTCGGCTTGGGGGTATGTTCGAGCAGCGCCTGCGCGCGCATCACCATGCCGGCGATGCAATAGCCGCACTGCGCCGCCTGGTGCTTGATGAACGACGCCTGCAGCGGTCCCGGTTGCGCGGCCGTGCCCAGGCCCTCGATGGTGCGCACGGCCCGGCCTTCGCACGCGGCGACGGGCGTCAGGCAGCCGAATACCGGCTGGTCGTCCAGCAGCACGGTGCAGGCGCCGCACTGTCCCAGGCCGCAGCCGAACTTGGCGCCGTTGAGTGCCAGCTGGTTGCGCAGCGCGTACAGCAGCGGCGTGGCGGGATCGATATCGAGCGCATGGCGTTGGCCATTCACGGTTAGGGTGGTCATGACTGGTTCTCCTTGCGGATCCGGGTAACGCGCTGGCCCACGTCGGGCCAGGGCGGGCGCTTGCCGATGTCGGCGCGCACATAGGCGGCGATGCTGGCGATCTGCGCATCGGTGAGGGTGCCGGCAAACGGCGGCATGTAGCTCGACTGGCCGGTATGGGTCCAGGGCAGGCCATTGAGCACGGTCTGTATCAGGTTGTCGGGGCGCGCGCCCGTCACCGCGCCGCTCAGCGCCAGCGACGGCCGCCCGCCGGCCGCCATCATCGGCGCGGCGGCGCCGTGGCAGCCGGCGCAGGCGCCTGCGAACAGCTGGCGTCCCTGGCTGATCGCGGCGGCGCTGCCGCTGCCCCTGCTGGCATCGGTGGCATCGGCGGCATCGGTGGGGGCGGATGGGGCGGCCGGCGCACGGCGGTCCTGCAGCGACATGATGTAATGGGCGATGGCGTCGGTGTCTTCCTGCGGCACCTGCGACAGGCTGTGCGCCACGGGCGCCATGGGACCTGCTGCCGCGCCGTGTTCCGCCGACCAGCCGTGGCGCAGGTACAGCGCCAGCTGCTGCTCGGTCCATGGGCGCGGCGCGTGCAGCAGCGCGGTGAGCGCCGGGGCATCCCAGCCGTCGATATGGCCGCCGCCGAAAGCAGGACTGCGCTCGCCGCCGATCGGCCCCAGCGCGCTATGGCACGACGCGCAGTGTCCCGCGCCGTCCACCAGGTAGCGGCCACGGTTCCACAGCGCGCCGCGCGCCGGATCGGCCGGCACCGGACCGGGACGCAGGTACAGCAGATTCCAGCCGGCCAGCAGCGGGCGGAAGCCGAGCGGGAAGATCAGCTGGTTGGGCGGCGGTGTCGCCACCACCGGCGTGCGCGTCATGAGGTACGCATAGGCGTCCTCGATATCCTGGGTGGACATGCGGGTGTAATGGATATACGGGAACGCGGGATACAGCAGGTGGCCGTCGCGCGCCACGCCACGCCGCAGCGCGCGGGTAAACGCCGCCACCGGCCAGTTGCCGATGCCGGTTTCCGGATCGGGGGTGATGTTGGTGGTGTAGATGGTGCCGAACGGCGTGCGCAGGGGCAGGCCGCCGGCGAACGGCGCGCCGCCCTGCGCCGTGTGGCACACCATGCAGTCGCCCTGCGCCGCCACGCGCGCGCCGCGCGCCACCGCCTGCGGATCGAACCGGCCGGCCGCTGGCGGCGCGATGGGAGCGATGGCCGGCTCCAGCATCCACGCCATCGCTGTCGCGCAGGCGGCGAGCAGCAGGGCGCCGGTCCAGATCCATTTCGTCTTGCGTTTCATGTGCGCTCCTTTGGGAAGCTCCAATGTGCCACGCGGACGCCGGCCTGTAACCCGCCTGAAAGCATAGCCGCTATTCCAGGCCGGCCTCGCAGCGCAGGGGATGGTTACACGCGCCGGTGCAGCGCCAGCAGCGCCGGCAACTGCTGCTGGCGGCGCAGCAGTTCGCTGGCGTCGTGCAGGCGCGCGATCAGCGCCCGGTCCCGCAATTGCGGCGCGACGTACAGCGCCAGACCGGCGCGCGCCAGCACCAGCGGCGCGCCGAACCCGCCGGCGTCCATCCGCTGCTGTCCCACCACGTAATCGATGGTGCTGCGCACGCCCAGCATGGCGTCGAGCCGCTGCAGCATTAGCATGCGCAGTCCCTGTTCGTAGCTGTTGACCTCATAGCGCCGCAGGCAGCCCGCGTTGGCAAAAGCGGGGATGAACGTGGCGCGCCGTAGATGGCCCACGGTGCGTCCGCATAGATCGTCGAGCGAGCGGTAACCGCTGCCGTGGCGGCCGACGATGACGATGTCTTCGCCGCCGAGCATGTCGAGCGGCGCGGGCAGGCCGGCAAGCGTGCCGGTGTCGATGGCCAGCATCAGGTCCACCTTGCCGTGAGCCAGCATGGCTGCGGCGCGCGCATAGGGCAGGGCGATGGTATCGATGGCTGTGCCGCTGGCCGTGGCCAGCAACCGCGCCATGTCCACCACCACGCCCGCGGGCCGGCCCTGGTCGTTGCGTCCGGCCCATGGCATCTGGTCCAGCACGGCCAGGCGCAGCGGCGGCCGATCCGCAGCAACTGCGGTCACCGTGGCCGCCGTGGCATTCATGACCGGCGCCGCCAGCGTGCCGGTCCACGCCGGCGTGGCCGCTGCCGGCACGGCCGCTGCCGCGGTGGCGGCGCCGAGCTGGCGTACCAGCTGGCGTAACAGCCGGCGGCGCGAAGTGGAGGGGAGGGTCATGCGTCCAGTATAGGCATGCCGCCCTCAAATGGATAGTGCGTTGTGGGCCCGCGTGTCGCGCTCCCGCGTCACCCTAAACTTTGGTATGGGTTCCCATACGAAGGTGCGATTTCGCCAGCGTGAAGGGCGATCTATATTGGTGTCAGGCCGGCGTCGCCGTCCGCCCTTCGTCATCCAGGAGCCCGATATGTCCGACCTTCGCTTGCACAGCCTGCCCATGCTCCGCGCGGTGAAAGCCGGATGGCTGGTGCGGGGAGCGCTGGTGGTACTGGGCGTGCTGGCGATCGTTTATGTCGCCGGCGGCGACCGGACATTGCCCGGCATCGAGGAGCAGCTGGGGTGCCGGTTCGATGGCCTGCGCAGCGCCGTCGACGCCGCGCGCGACGCCTTGCGCGCCAACAGCGGTTGCGCGGCCGATTGCCGGCGCATGCTGCTGCAAGCGGTCAGGCGCGCCATGTTCCGCTTGTAGAATGCAGGGCGCCAGGGCGCCGGTGTCGGGCCTATGCCATCTGCGGGAGGCGGGCTATCACACTTTGGCAGCCCTGCACAGCAGCGATACCTATACCCTAGTATATGGAGGCAAACCATTAATTACACTCTATAATCGCGCAGGTTACAACTATCATCATGACAAGGTTGCCCATGCGCCGGGACTCCAGAACGCCGCTGCTTTCCACCCTGCTGATCGTCAGTACCCTGCTGATCTTCATCATGGACACGTTTACGCCGCTCGATGTGGCGATCGCGGTGCTGTACGTGGTGGTGGTGCTGCTGTCGGCCAGCGTGTGGCAGCGGCGCGGCGTGCTGTGGACGTGCGCCGCGTGCCTGCTGGCCACCATGCTGTCGTACGTGGTGACCCACCTCGACGTGTTTTCGGTGGCGGCGGTGGGGCGCATGGTCGTGAGCATGTCCGCCATCGGCATCACCACGTTCCTGGCGTTGAGCAACCAGGCCGCCACCAACGCGCTGCTGGCGCGCGAAAAGGCGCTGCGCCGCAGCGAGGCTTTCCTGGCCGGCTCGCAGCGCATCAGCAAGACGGGCAGTTTCAGCGTCAAGCCGCCGGGCGGCGAAATGTTCTGGTCCGACGAGGGCGCGCGCATCTTCGGCTACCCGGTCGACGTCACGCCGTCGATCGACCTGGTGCTGGCGCGCACCGCGCCCGACGACCACAAGCTGGTGCAGGCCGCATTCGACCGCTGCGTGGCCTGCCTGGGCAGCATCGACCTGCGCCACCGGCTGGTCATGCCCGACGGCGCCACCAAGTACGTGCAGGTGCTGGCCGAACCTTTATTCAGCAAGGACGGCGACTGCGACTACCTGGGCGCGATCACCGACGTCACGGCCGCCGTGGTGGCGGAGCAGGCGCTGCACCGCTCGCAGGTGCAGTTGCAGCACGCCACCCGCGTGACCATGCTGGGCGAACTGGCGGCGTCCATCGCGCATGAAGTCAATCAGCCGCTGGCCGCCATTTCCACCAACGGCGAAGCGTGCCTGCGCTGGATGAACCGTCCGCAGCCCGACCTGGAGGAAGCGCGCTACACGGTCAATGCCATCCTGGAGGCCAGCGCGCGGGCCACCGGCGTCATCAAGCGCATCCGCGCGCTGGCGCGCCGCAGCGATCCGCAGCACCTGGGACTAGACCTGAACCACCTGGCCGAGGAGAGCGCGGACCTGGTGCGGCGCGAACTCAATAACCACCACGTGGCGCTGGTGATGGCGCTGGCACCCGGCCTGCCGCCCGTGCACGGCGACCGCGTGCAGCTGCAGCAGGTGATCATCAACCTGCTGATGAACGCGATCCAGGCCATGGGCCATTGCGCCGCCGGCCAGGCCGTCCTCACGCTGCGCACCCGGCGCGAAGACGATGACACGCTGTGGCTGGGCGTGAGCGACACGGGACCCGGCATCGCTCCGGCCGACCTGCCGCGCCTGTTCGAAGCGTTTTATTCCACCAAGGCGGACGGCATGGGCATGGGCCTGCCGATCTGCCGGTCCATCATCGACACCCACGGCGGCCGCATCTGGGCCGTGGAACCGGCGGCCGGCGCGCCGTCCGGCGCCACCATCGTGTTTTCGCTGCCGGTCATGAAGGACGCAGCATGAATGCGCAGGTCAACGATACGCCGGCGCCGCTGATCTACCTGGTGGACGACGACGCGCTGCTGCGCGACGCCATTTCCAGCCTGCTGCGCTCCATGGGCATGCGGGTGGCGGCGTATCCGTCGGTGGCCGCGTTCAGCGCCGAGCCGCGCGCGGACGTCAACAGCTGCCTGCTGCTCGACGTGCGGCTGCAGGGCGTGAGCGGGCTCGATTTCCAGGCCGACCTCAATCGCGAAGGCGTGGCGCTGCCGGTGATCTTCATGACGGGCCACGGCGACATTCCCATGTCGGTGCGGGCCATGAAGGCGGGCGCCATCGATTTCCTGGCCAAGCCGTTCCGCGACCAGGACCTGCTGGACGCCATCCACGTGGCGCTGCAGGCCGACGGCGTGCGCCGGGGGCGCGACCAGGCGCTGCACGCGGTGACGGCGCGCTACGCCACGCTCACCCCGCGCGAGCGCGAGATCATGGCGCTGGCAGCGCGGGGCCTGATGAACAAGCAGATCGCGGGGGAGGTGGGCACCAGCGAGATCACGGTCAAGATCCATCGCGGCAACGCCATGCGCAAGATGGAAGCGAAGACCTTTGCCGACCTGGTGAGAATGGCCGAAGCCCTGGGCCTGGCCTGAATCCGGCCAGGGCGCGATCCGGGGCCGGCCCGGCCCTGCGCCTGCCGACCGGCTACTTATAGACTACTTATAGGCTACTTATACTCTTGTATGATTTCGCAATGCGCCGCAGGACTGTATCGTTCTTCCATGCGCTGGACGGCCGCGAGACGCCGTTCGAACATGGGAGTACGCAGTGTTTCAACCAGATCCAGATTTTTCCAATATTGCCATCGTCGACGACGACGAAGCCGTGCGGGTGGCGTTGCGCAGCCTGTTGCGCTCCTACGGCTACTCGGCGCAGGCCTACGATTCGGCCGGCGCGCTGCTGTCGCACGAGGCATTGCATGGTTACCACTGCGTGATCACCGATCTGCAGATGCCCGGCATGAGCGGCATCGAGCTGCTCGAGCAGCTGCGCCGCCAGGGCAATGCGCTGCCGCTGATCCTGATGACGGCGTTTCCGGAAGCGGCGCTGCGCAAGCGCGCGCTGTCGGGCGGCGCCAGCTGTTTTTTGAGCAAACCGTTCGAAGCCAATGCCCTGCTGCGCTGCCTGCGCCAGGCCAGCGGCGCCGAGCCGTCGCACCCGGCGGACTAGCGCGGCACCGCACCCCGCATCCGACATGGCGTCGCCGACGCCGCACCGCGCAAAGCGGCCCAGCCTGGGCATTGGCCCGGAGCTGGGCGACTTGCATCGCCAGTGGGGAGCGACGCCCTGTCGATAGCAAGATGAAATGATTAAATAAAAAATAATTTCTTTGCCTTGTGGCGAGATACTGCGCATAGTCTTGATATGTCCAGTTCTCTCCCTGTTGCCGTCCCCAGAAAATTCCTGTACGAGTGGCTGGTGCTGGCCCTGGCGCTGGCGCTCGTGGGCGTCGGCTTCCTCTACGCCTTTCACGCCGAGCAGGTGCGGTCGGCCGCCATCGAGCGGGACCGGCTGCACGTGATGACCGATTTCGTGGCCAACGACATCCGTGGCGGACTGACCACGGTCGACCATGTGATGGACGACGTCATCAAGGACTACCTGAACCGTCCGGCCACGGTCGAGTCGTCCCACTTTCTGACCCTGCGGCTGCGCGCCATGCAGAGCGCCTTGCCGGGCGTGCGCGCACTGGCCGTGCTCGACCGCAACGGGCTGGTCACGCATGCGTCGCGGCCCGACCTGTCCCGGATGGACCTCAGCTATCGCGACTATTTCAAGCACGTGCGGGACCGGCCCGATGGCGCCACCTTGTATATTTCACCGCCGTTCCAATCGTTTCAGCGCCAGCCGGACCTGGTGATTGCCGTCAGCCGCATGGTGCCCGATGGCGCCGGGCGTTTTGGCGGCGTTGTCGTGGCGATCCTGGCCAAGGAGTATTTCTCGACGCCGTTCAGCATGGGCCGTTACGCGCCGGACGTGTGGGCCATCGTGGTGCATGGCGACGGCCAGCAGATCATGAATTTCCCGGATCGCAAGGCACGGATCGATGGCACCAACCTCAACCGTGAGGGCACGTTTTTCCGCCGCCACCTGGACAGCGGCCTGCCCGAGAGCGTGCTCAGTGGAAAGGTCTACACCACCGGCGAGCAGCGGCTGATGAACCTGCGCACCATCCAGCCGCCGGGCCTGCGCATGGACAAGGCCATCGTCATCGGTATCAGTCGCGACCTCGAAGCGATGGCGCTGCCGTTGCGCTTGCAAGCGGGGCGATTTGCCATGGTGTACGGTGCGCTGGTCCTGGTGGGCGGCGGCGGTGTGTGGTGGATGCAGCGACGGCGCGCCAGGCTCGATGCCGCCGTCGCGGCGCTCGAGCGCGACCGGCTCGAAGCCGAGCACGAAAAGCGGTTGCGCAAGGCCGAACGTGAAAGCGAGCAGCGCTTTCGCACCCTGATCGAGGATGCGCCGCTGGCCATCGCCATCGTGCGCAATGGCGCGTTCATCTACACCAATCCGCGCTACCGCGACCTGCACGGTTATGGTCCGCACGACGACCTGACCGGGGTCGCGTGGAGCGCGATGATCAGCCCGCCATCGCGCGCCGTGCTGGCCGAGCAGGAGGCGCTGATTGCGGCCGATACCCCGACCGAGTTGCGGTTCGAAGCCATGGGGGCAGGGAAGGCGGGCAGCCTGGTGCCGATCTTCAAGACCACCACGCGGGTGGAGCTGATCGACGGGCCCGCCACGCTGGTGTTCGCCCAGGATATCTCGGCCCAGAAGAGTGCCGAGCTCGGTTTGTTGCAGGCCCGCGACAGCGCCGAGGCAGCCAGCCGCAGCAAGGCCGACTTCCTGGCCAACATGAGCCATGAAATTCGCTCTCCGCTCAACGCCATCCTGGGCCTGGCCTACCTGCTGGAACAGTCGCCGCTGCAGGCCGGCGCCCACGACATGGTGCGCAAGATCCAGGCGTCGGGACGCATGCTGCTGGGTATCATTAACGACGTGCTCGATGTTTCGAAGATCGAAGCGGGCCACATGATCATCGAGCAGGCCGCATTCCGGCTCGGCGACGTGCTCGACAACGTCGCCGCCACCATGGGCGTGGCGGTGGGCGACAAGGACATCCAGCTCATCATCGAGCCGGTGCCGGCAGGCGTGACCAGCCTGTTGGGTGACGCCTTGCGGCTGGAGCAGATACTGGGCAACCTCACCGGCAACGCCATCAAGTTCACGGCGGCAGGTCGGGTCGTGCTGCGGTGCGCCGTCGTCGAGCGCGACGGCGACCGCGCGACCTTGCGCTTCTCGGTGACCGATACCGGCATCGGCATCCCTGCGGCGCTGCATGACGAAGTGTTTTCGGCATTCAGCCAGGCCGATACCTCGACCACGCGGCGCTTTGGCGGCACCGGCCTGGGACTGGCCATCTGTCGCCGGCTGGTGACCTTGATGGGGGGCGCGATGGGCCTGCACAGCACCCCCGGCGCCGGCAGCCAATTCTGGTTCACCCTGCCCATGGTCCTGATTGACGATGTCGTGTACTCGTCGCCCGACATGGCGCGCATTGCCGCGTTAATCGCGGACGACAGCGACATCGCCCTCGACGTCATTACCGATATCGCCATCGGCCTCGGATGGGACGTCGACGGCGTCTCGTCCGGGGCGGCCGTGCTGGCGCAACTGGCAGCGGCGCGCCGCAGCGGCGCGCTGCCCGATGTCGTCATCCTCGACTGGAAAATGCCCGGTATGGATGGCCTGGCGACCGCCCGCGCCATTCGGGCGTCGATGACGGAGGGGGAGTGCCCGATCGTCATCATGGCCACGGCCAGTTCGCTGGCAGCCATCGCGCGCGAGCCCGGCGCCGAAGTGATCGATGCTGTACTCAACAAGCCGGTCACGGCGTCGGCCTTGTATAACGCCACGATTGAAGCGCGCGGCAGGCGCGAGGCGGGCATCGTCGCCACGCAGCGGGCGTCGAGCGCCGTGCTGGCGGGCGTGCGGGTACTGGTGGTCGACGACAGCGACATCAACCGCGACGTGGCGCAGCGCATCCTGCAAGCCCACGGCGCCCAGGTGGCCCTGGCCGTGGACGGCGTGCAGGCGCTGGACTGGCTGATGGTCAATCATGACGAAGTGGACCTGGTGCTGATGGACGTGCAGATGCCGCGCATGGACGGCATCGAAGCGACGCGCCAGTTGCGGCGCCTGCCGCAGTTCGACGATTTGCCCATCGTTGCCCTGACGGCGGGCGCGTTCAAGTCGCAGCAGGAAACGGCCAGCGCGGCAGGCATGACGCATTTCATCAGCAAGCCGTTCGATGTACCCACCACGATCGCGCTGATCCAGCGCATCCATCGCCCGCCGCGTGCGGCCGCCCCGGCTGCCGTGGCAGCACCGGCGGCGCCGGACGACGGTGCACCCGATGCCGCCGCCGTCATCGACTTCGCCCGGGTGCGCCAGACCTGGAACGACATGGATGGGTATTACCGCTACCTGCGCCGGTTTGTCGTCACCCACGGCCAGGCCGTCGATGCCATCAACGCCAGCCTGGCGGCCGACCAGCCACTGGAGGCGGCCGCCCTGGCCCACAAGCTGGCCGGCGTGGCAGGCAACCTCGGTCTGCCCCATATCCAGCGCCTGGCGCTGGAGGCGGAGCGGGTGCTGTCCATGCGCCGTGACCCGGTGTCGGTACTCGAGCGCTTGCGGCTGGCGCTGCGCGATGTGGCTGGCGCCATCGAGCGCATCGCCCCGCCGCCCGCGACAGCGCTGCCGCCGTTGCCCGCCGCCGAAAGCGCCCGGCTCGGCCCCCTGTTTGCCGCTTTGATGGCAGCGCTCGATACCGACAATCCCGACCCCGTCGAGCCCATCCTCGTGCAGCTGGCGGCCCACCTGGCGCCCGACCAGGTGGCCAGCCTGCGCGAACCGGTGCAAGCGTTCGATTTTCGCGGCGCCGAAACTGCGGCCACCATGCTTGCCAACGCCCTGAAAGTGACGCCATGAACCGTCCCGTCATCCTGATCGTCGACGACGAACCCGCGAATCTGGCCATCATGCGCGACATTCTCGGCCAGTTGTACCAGCTGGTCTTTGCCCGCAATGGCACGGAAACCCTGGCGGCGCTCAAAAAGCACGCGCCTGCCATGGTGCTGCTCGACGTGGGCCTGCCCGACATCAATGGCTACGCGCTCTGCGCGGACATCAAGCACGCCGATCCGACCGGCAGGGTACAGGTGATCTTCATTACTGCGTACACGGATCCCGTGCATGAAGCGGCCGGATTCGACGCAGGCGGGGTGGACTACATTGCCAAGCCCGTGTCGCCCCGCATCGTCCGCGCGCGCGTGGCCAACCACCTGTCGCTGGTGCGCGCCGGCTTGCTGGCGCAAAGTTACCGCGATGCCATCCTGATGCTGGGCCAGGCCGGGCATTTCAACGACACCGATACGGGCGCCCACATCTGGCGCATGGCGGCGTATGCCCGCACGCTGGCGCTGGCGAGCGGCTGGAGCACCGAGGACAGCGAACAGCTGGAACTGGCCGCTCCCATGCACGACACGGGCAAGATCGGCATACCGCAGAGCATATTGCGCAAGCCCGGTCCGCTGGACGACGCGGAATGGCTGGTGATGAAAACCCATCCGCAGATCGGCTACGACATCCTGAGCAAGAGCGACGCGCCGGTATTCCAGCTGGCGGCCCAGGTGGCGCTGTATCACCACGAAAAATGGGACGGCAGCGGCTATCCCGCCGGCCTGGCCGGGGAGCAGATACCGCAATCGGCCCGCATCGTCGCCCTGGCCGACGTGTTCGACGCCTTGAGCATGGAGCGTCCTTACAAACAGCCGTGGAGCGTGGCGCAGATTACCGGCCATATCGACTCCGGCGCGGGCACGCATTTCGATCCCGCGCTGGTCGAGCTCTTTCGCGCGGTCCTGCCGGCACTGCTGGACATCCGCAGCCAGTGGAATGCGGACGGGGGGGCGCAGTCCGGCGCCGGCGCCTAGTTGCGCCGGAACTTTTTGCCCATGCCCGGCTTCAGGCTGTCCGCGCAATCGCCGCAAAACCCGTACAGCGACAGCGAGTGCTCGTGCAGCACGAAGTTGCGCTCGCGCGCCACGGCTTCCTGGCGCTGCTCGATGTCGGCGTCCAGGAATTCTTCCATCTTGCCGCAGTTGGTGCAGATCAGGTGATCGTGGTGGCCGCCCTCATTGAGTTCAAACACCGACGCCACCGATTCGAAATGGCGGCGGATCAGGATGCCGGCGTCCGCAAACTGCATCAGCACCCGGTACACCGTGGCCAGGCCCATGTCGATGCCCTCGTCGTGCAGCAGCCGGTACACGTCGTCGGCGTTCATGTGCTTGGCCTTCGATTCCTGGAACAGCTGCAGGATGCGCAGGCGCGGCAGGGTGGCTTTCAGGCCCAGTTTACGTAGTTCTTGTGGAATATCCATGCAGGGTTCGCTGACAGGTTGACGTTAAAGATGATAATGATTCCCATTCGCACTATAGCGTTTATTTATCACTCATGCAATGCACGATTGGGCGGGGCGGCACTTTTGCCGCGGTCGCGCCCTATAATCGCCGCTGGTGCTGACAAAGTTGATATTTCGTGAATCATCCATTCCTGAACGGCGGCGGCCATATCGCGCAGATCATCGCATCCCACGACTGGAGCCGTACCACGCTGGGGCCCATCGCGTCCTGGCCGCAGTGGCTCCGGACCACCGTCTCCACCATGCTGCGCTCCACGCTGCCCATGGTGGCCCTGCTGGGCCGCGAGGGCGTGATGATCTATAACGACGGCTATTCCGTGTTTGCCGGCCGCCGGCATCCGCTCTCGCTCGGGTCCAACGTGCGCGAATCGTGGCCCGAGGTGGCCGACTTCAACGACTACATCCTGCGCGTGGGCCTGGCCGGCGGCACGCTGGCCTATAAAGACCAGGAAATGACGCTGCTGCGCTCCGGCAAACCGGAGCAGGTGTGGATGAACCTGGACTACGCCCCCATCGTCGACGATGGGGGCACGCCGTGCGGGGTGCTGGTGGTGGTGGTGGAAACCACCGACAAGGTCCGCGCCGAGCAGCAGCTGCGCGCCAGCGAAAACACGTTCCGCACGCTGGCGCAGACCATCCCCAGCCAGGTATGGGCGGCCGATGCCGACGGCGCCATGAACTGGTTCAACGACCAGGTGTACCGCTATTCGGGCGCCCAGCCGGGCCAGCTCACGGGCGACGCCTGGGACGATATCGTCCACGCCGACGATCGCGCGCGGGTGTCCCAGGCCTGGCGCGTGGCCGTGGTCACCGCGCAGAATTTCGAAGGCGAGTACCGCATCCGCCGCGCCGACGGCGCCTGGCGCTGGCACCTGGTGCGCGCCA